>DASYHQ010000001.1 GCA_035998445.1 Tepidisphaeraceae bacterium
CGCCACCACGCTGCCAGCGGGCAACACGACGACGTTGACGCCCGCGGCCGACGCGTTCGTCCGCGGCGGCCAGTACGCGGCGAACCCCTACGGCCTGAACGGCACGATCGAGGTGAAGAACTACATCGCCGACCTCACCCGGGTCGGTCACGTCAAGTTCGACATCAGTGCGCTTCCGGGGACCGTCGCCAGTGCGACGCTGCGCCTGCACGGGAAGCTCGCCGGCACGGTCGCGCCGCTGACGGTCAGCGTCCACACCGCGGCCCACACGAACTGGACCGATGCGGACATTACGTTTACCAGCCAGCCGGCTCAGACCGGCGCGACTCTTGGCACGTTCGTCGTCAACAGCGCTACGGCCAGCTGGCACGAGCTGGACCTGACGAACTGCGTCAACGCGGCGAAGGCGGCGGGGCAGAACAGCATCAGCCTGCGGCTGACCGGGCCCAACGGCAACACGGCGGTCATCGAGTTCAGCTCGCGCGAGGCGTCGACGGTCGCCAATCGGCCGCAGCTCGTCGTGCTGGCCAGTGCGCCCCAGGCACCTCTAGCCCCCGGCGGCTTGACGGCCGTCGCGACGTCGCCGACGCAGGTGAACCTAGCGTGGGCCGACAACGCGAGTGACGAGGCGGGCTACCGCATCGAGCGCAGCACGGACGGCGGCACGACCTTCGCGACGCTGGCGGCCGCCGCGTCGCTGGCGGCCGGCACCACGAGCTTCAACGACGCGGCCGCCGCGGCCGGCACGCAGTACTGGTACCGCGTCGTCGCGATCGGCGCCAGCGGCGCGCCCAACTCCGCCTCGTCGAACGTGGCCAATGCGGCGACGCCAGCGCTCCTGAGCGTCAGCATCGGCGGTCCTGCCACGGTCGCCGAAGGGGCGACGTACACGCTGTCGTTGTCGGCGAGCGGCTTCGGATCCGACGCGATTGATCACTGGGCCGTCGACTGGGACGGGGCGGGCCCGCTCGTGGCCGAGTCCGTGTCGGGCAATCCCAGCAGCGTCACCCACGTGTTCCCCGACGGCTTGGTCCCGGCGACCGCCAACAGCGTCACTGCCCGAGCATACCTCGCGGGCGACGCGACCGGTACGGCTGCCACGCCGAAGAGCGTCACCGTCACCAACGTCGCGCCCGTCGCGACGATCGGCGGGGTGCCGACGACTTGGTCGGGCGGGCAGACGTATAACCTGACCGCCTCGGCGACCGATCCCGGCACCGCCGACACGGCCGCCGGCTTCACGTACGCCTGGTCGCTGACGGTCGACGGCGGCACACCCACGACGGGCTCAAGCAGCACGTTCTCTTTGACGACCACCAACGCCGGCAGCTACGTGCTGACGCTGACGGCGACCGACAAGGACGGGGCAACCTCCGTGGCCGACACGCGGTCCTTTACGATCGGCGGCGCGCCGGTCGAGCCGCCAGCTCGGCCGACGGACCTCCAGGTCACCGCCACCACGTCGTCGACCGTCACCCTCACGTGGACGGACAACGCGACGAACGAGACCGGGTTCCGCGTCGACCACAGCACGAGCAGCGCGTTCGCGGCCGGCACGGTCACGACGATGAACGTCGACGTCGCCAACGCCAGCGGCGCCACCCTGTCCGGCCTCACGGCGGCCACTCCGTACTACTTCCGCGTGCGCGCGATCAACGGTGCCACCCAGTCACTCGACAGCGACCCGGTCACTGCGACGACGTCGCCGGCCACCACCACGGTGCCAGCGCAGCCGACGGGGCTGACGGCGAGCCCGATCTCGCCTACGCAGGTCAGCGTGACGTGGACGGACAACGCGACGAACGAGACCGGCTATGCGCTGGAGTACAGCGCCGACGCGAACTTCGCGGCCGGCACGGTGACGACGATCAACCTCGGGGCCAACGTGACGAGCCAGGCGGCGTTCGGCCTGGCGCCGCAGACGCAGTACCACTTCCGCGTCCGGGCAACCGGAGGCGTAGCGGGTGACTCAGGCTACAGTAGCGTCACCAGCACTACCACGCCGGTCCAACTGCCGAGGCTGGAGAACCCGCTGACGATAAGCGGCCCCCAGTTCGCCGGGCCGAACGAACAAGTGACCTTGCGCGCTTCCGTCAGCGAGCCAGGCTCCTATTCGTACGCCTGGGGCATCAGCCGTGACGGGTTCTCACACGCCAGTGGACAAGGAGCGGAGATCAGCTTCCGTACGGAAGGTGCGGGCCATTACATGATCAGAGTGATGGTCATGGAGCCTGGGATGCCGAACAAGTCTCTCTATGCCGGCATCGCGGACGTGATCGTGGGCGATGCACCCGCCTTCAACGTGGGAATTGACGGACCCTCGGTCGGAATTGTCGGGCAGGCATCGGTCTTCACCGCCCAGGTTGGGCCTCGCGCGGTGGAACCCCTCTCGTATCGGTGGTCGGTGACGCGACCGGTTCGCGAGGAATACTCCGAGGAGGTGTTCCATCCGGAGATCACGTTGCCGTCGACGACGATCACCGACAATCCTTCATTTGCCTTCGTCCCACCGGCGACGATCAAGGACTATGAAATCAATTTGATGATCGTCGATGGTAACGGCGCGACGGTCGACGCGATCCGAAAGCGGTTTGAGTCCCGTGCCGCACTGCCGCCGCAGGGGTGGGAATGGCACTCCAGTGCCCCGCCCGAGGGGAATTACGGTCCGCCCGAACACATCTCAGATACTGTGTTGCAGCCAGACGGCAAGATCGTTGCGGCGATCTCTCACGTTCAGGGGTCGATCGTCGTCGCACGGTACAATGCCGACCTGACGCCGGACGTCAGCTTCAACGGGGATGGGTACTTCTTCGATTCGAGCGCGACGGGGTCTGGGTCGTGGGGGGGTAGCCAGGCGCAGGGCACTAAGGGTGTCGCGCTACAGGAAGATGGAAGTATCCTTTTTGCGCACGACTATCTGTACGGCAGCTCCCAGCCAGACACAGAGGCGGCATTCTACGTCGGGCGGTTAACGCCCGACGGCCAGCTGGACCTCAGCTTCGGAACCGGTGGCTACGTTGCGGTGCAATTTGACGCGCCCGACGGTTGGTCCAACGCCGGCATCTATAACGCCGGCGGGGCGCGCGATATCGTAGTACGTTCCGACGGTCGGATCCTGGTATCGGGTTGGGCAAGGTGGCGCCCAGATTCGCCGGACTGGCCCTTGGTCGACACCGATTACCACCACTCGATGGCCGTCGTTCAACTCTCCCCCACCGGAGCGCTTGACCCAGCTTTCGGTAGCGATGGCGCCTACTACTTCAGCGACCACCCTGAAGAGTACGTGCCCGGCCGACTAAACTTGGCAGCTGCGATTGAGCTGCAGCCCGATGGTAAAGTGCTGGTCGCCGGCCATGCTCGCGGCCAAGATATTCCTGAGAAATTGCTGTTGCTTAGGTTGAATGTTGACGGCACGCCTGACGACGGGTCCTTGGACGACACTACGCCGAACGATCAGTTCGGTCCCGTTGGCAGTGGGCGGGTGGAACTCGATTATCAAGTACGCAACAGTGATCGGGGGGAGGCGGGCGGGATGTCGGGAGGGAGAAATAGTGGCGTCGAATTGCTGCTCACACCTCAAGGTGGAATTTTGTTGGGTGCATTGTTCGAGCAGGACGCCGAAGTGAAGATTTTCAAGTTCAACGCGAACGGTGACGTTGACACCGGTTTCGGAACCGGAGGAGTAATCTCGGAGCCAACAGCTTTGGCCGATCCTGGCATGGCGCTGCAGCCCGACGGACGGATCCTGCTCGTGACGACCAGCCCCGGCTCCACGGCTGCTACCGACTACATTACCGCCTACCGTTACCTGCCAAATGGCGCCGCGGACACGACCTTCAAAGCCGTGGGTCAGCCGCAGGTTACGCCCGGGCAGATCGTGGTCGACGTGACCTCGGGAGCGGAACGGGGGCGTACTGTGCTATTCAGCACCGACGGCGTCGTGCTCGCGGGTCAAGTGGAGGAGTATGACCAATTGTTCGCCCCGGCCGACCCCTTCCTCATCCGCCTTCGCTTGGACGAGGCGACGCCGTCGTCGCTGCGAGCCACGGCAACGCTGGCGGGGCCGGTCGAACTCCGCTGGCTGCACGTCGGCGACGCTGAGGACGGCTTCCTGATCGAGCGGTCGTTAACGGGGCTCGAAGCGGACTTCACGACGATCGGCGCGGTCGGCCCCGACGTCGAGCGCTACACCGACGAGCGCGTGCAGCCGGGCGTCACGTACCACTACCGCATCGTCGGCCTGCTCGCCGGCGAGCGTTCGGGCGTGTCCAACGTCGCCAGCGCCACCACCGCGCCGACCGACGTCGGCTACGCGCTGATCGAGACGATCCTCGTGCCGGTCGACGGCTCGGCCGTGCAGTCCAGCAGCGTCCTGGCCGACGGCGTGCCGTACCAGCTGCGTGCCAGCGGCGACTTCTACCTCGGGGCCGCCAACGCCGGCTCGGCGTACGTCAAGCGCGCCGACGCCGAGCACGGCCGCTACAACCCGATGCCGACCGACGTGAACCCGAACGTCGACTACGGCATCGGCGTCAACGACGCGAACCGCGGCCTGGTCAAGTTCCCCCACTGGGGCCCGCCGGCCGGCGGCGAGGCCCGCGAGTACGCGATCAGCTTCACCGGCGCGGGCCAGCCGATCACGCTCGACTACCACGACGACTACTACGCCGACAACGTGGTGGACGTGCCCGGCCGCCCGCTGCGCGTCGACGTCTACGCGCCGCTGCCGGCGACGCCGGCGCGGCTGACGGCGGCGCCAGACCGGCCGGCCCGATCGGTGACGCTCGCCTGGGAGGACCGCGCGCTGGCCGAGCAGTACTTCCGCGTCGAGCGCGCGACCGACGGCGGGGCGTTCGAGACGATCGGCACGGTGCCGGCGAACGTCACGACGTACACGGACGGCAACCTGGCGCTGAACACCCGCTACGCGTACCGCGTGACGACGGTCAGCGCGATCGGCGAGTCGACCGCGTCCAACGAGGCGGTGACCGGGATCGTCAACCTCGCGCCGCAGATCGCGCCGGTGCCGCCGCTGACGGCGACGGTCGGCGCCGCGTTCGCCTACGGCGTCGTCGCGACGGACCCGGAGGACGACGCGGCCGGGCTGACGTACGCGCTGGTCGACACCGCGGACGCGCCGCCGGGGCTGACGATCGACCCGCTGACCGGCGCGGTGACCGGCTGGACGCCGACGGCATCGCAGGTCGGCCAGCTGTTCGAGGCGACCGTGCGCGTGACGGACGTCGACGGCGCGTACGCCGACGAGCGGCTGTACCTGCACGCGGCCTCGACGCCCCCGATCCTCGGCCAGCCGACGGCCGAGCTGGCGTCGCCCGCCACTGTGCGCCTCAGCGCCAGCGCGACGGACGCCAACGCCCAGGGCGCGGCGGACGAGGCGAGCCTCACGTACGCCTGGACGGCCGTGCGCGGCCCGCTGGGGGCGCCGGCCGTCACGTTCGACGCGAGCGGCACGAACGCGGCCAAGGCCGCGACCGCGACCGTGGGGATGGCCGGTGCCTACCGGTTCCAGGTGACGGTGACCGACGCCGACGGGAACACGGCCAGCCGCGACGTGAACGTCACGGTCGCCCAGCGCTTCACCTCGGCCGGCATCGCGCCGGCGACGGTCGTGCTCGAGCAGGGGGCCAGCACGACGGTCCGCGCGACCGCGCTCGACCAGTTCGGCGCGGCGATCGGGGGGCCGGCGCTGGAGGAGCTGGTCTTCGACTGGACGGTCGGGGGCAGCATCGGCGTGCAGGTGCTCGCCGCGCCGCACCCGCGCGGCGCCGTGCGGCTGACCGGCGGGACGTTCGGCGGCACGTTCGACGTCGAGGTGGTCGTCACCCACGCGGCTGAGAACGTGGAGCAGGTGGCCACGGGACGGGCGATGGTGCGCGGCGCCGCCAACCGCGCCCCGTCGGTCGCACGGGCCGCCACGGCCTCGATGGCGACGCCGACGCTTGTGGCGCTCGACGTGCTGGGGGCCGACGACGGCGGCGAGCTGAACCTGACCTACGCTTGGAGCAGGGTCAGCGGTCCGGCGGGCGTCACGTTCGCCGCGACCACCCCGACGAACGCGGCGAAGTCGACCACCGCGCTCGTCTCGGCGGCCGGCAGTTACACGTTCCGGGTCACGATGACCGACCGCGCCGGCGCGACGACGACCAGCGACGTCACGCTGGAGGTGCCAGCGATCCCCAGCGGGCCGGTCTACAGCGGCCTGCGGGTCTCGCCGATCAACGCCACCGTCGCGGCTGGCACGTCCGTCCTCCTCACCGCCGAGCCGCTGGACCAGTTCCACGAGCCGCTGGGCTCCGGCGGCCCGTCCGCCTACGCGTGGTACGTCGACGGGGTCCAAGTGCCCGGCGCGACGGGCGCGACGTTCACCTACGCGACGCCGTCGGCCAACGGCCTGCACACGGTCAAGGTCGTCGTCGGCGCACTGTCGGCCCAGACGAGCGTGCGGGCGAACGTCGACGAGGCGCCGGTGGTGCGCATCACGACGCCCGGCAGCGCGTCCGAGCCGCTGCTGGTCAAGGCCGACCTCGACGTGCGCGGGATCGTCGACGACGCCAACGACGACCTGGCGTCCTACCAGCTGACGCTCACCCCGCTGACCGGCGGCGGACCGGCGATCGTGCTGGCGTCGGGGACGACGGCCGAGTCCGGCGTCGCCGCGACGCTGACCGACGCTCGCGTGGGCCGCATCAGCCCGACGATGCTCGCCGACGGGGTCTACCGCCTGCGGCTCGAGGGCATTGACGCGACCAACCGCACGACGGCCGACGAACGGTTGATCCGCGTGCGCACGGACCTGAAGCTCGGCAACCTCGCGCTGCCGTTCACCGACGTGGAGATCGACGTCCCCGGCGGCATGCCGCTGACCGCCACCCGCGCCTACGACACGCTGGAGGTGGGACGCGACGTCGGGCTGGGCAAGGGGTGGCGGCTGGACCTGTCGGACGTCGCGCTGCGGACGACGGCCCGCGGCGGGGCGCACGGCACCGACGCGATGCCGGCGCTGCGCAGCGGCGACCTCGTGACGATGACGATCCCCGGCCGCGGCACGCACACGTTCCAGTTCCTGCCGCGGCCGCTGAACTACAAGCCGGGCGCCCCGGGCATCGCGTACTTCACCTACGCGCCCCAGTTCGTCGCGATCGACGGCAGCAACGCGGTCCTGACGGCCCCGGAGGACGGCAGCGGCAACCCGTTCGTGCTGACGCGCGACGGCCAGGAGTTCTACTCGGACACGACCTCGGGCCGCATCGGCTATAACCCGGCCCGCGCGACCTTCGGCGGCGCCTACACGATCACCGAGGCGGACGGCACGGCGTACGCGATCAACGCGACCGCCGGTCGGCTCACGCAGTCGACCGACCCCAACGGCAACGTCACGACGTACGCTGCCGATGGCAACAGCGTCACGAGCGCCGGCAACGTCCGGCTCGAGCTGGTGCGCTCGGGCAGCCGCGTGACGGGGATCGACCGCGTCGACGGCGACGGACCGGCGGTGCGGCAGGTGACGTACGGCTACACCGGCGACGACCTCACGAGCGTCACCGACCGCGCGAACAGCGTGACGCACTTCGAGTACGGCGACGCCGGCCGCCCGCACCACCTGACCGCCATCCGCGATGCGCGGGACGTGACGGTCCTGGCGGTCGAGTACGACGCGGCGACCGGCCGGGTCTCCAAACTCGTCGACGTGCGCGGCGGCGCTGCGCCGATTAGCGGCGGCGGGTTCGACGGGCACCGGGCCAGCCAGACCGTCACCGACATGGCCGGCAACGACACCGAGACGCAGTACGACGCGCAGGGCAACGTCACGCGCACGATCCAGGCCAACCGCGACGCGGCGGGGCACGTGGTCGGCTACACGGTCACGGTGCAGCGGTACGCGTCCGTCACCGCCGACGTGCTCGACCCGATCGACACCGGCCGCAGCCTCGCCAACGCGCCGCTGTCGGTCGAGCAGTACGCGCCGTTCACGGTCGCCGGGCCGGACGCCAACGGGCAACGCTACACGCGGCAGCCGACGACGCTGCTGCGCAGGACCGAGTTCCACCTCGACGCGGAGGACGCGACCTCGGCCGACCAGGGCTACCCGTCGGCCGAGACGAGCGTCGACGCCAACGGCGTCGCCCGCACGACCCGCTACAGCGGCTACGTGAAGGGCCGGCCGACGAAGATCGTCGACCCCGACGGCAACGTCACGTGGAACGCGTACGATGACGCCGGCAACCTGACGTGGTCGGTCGGCGCGCTGGGCGAGGGGACCGAGTTCGTCTACAGCAACTCGCCCTTGGCCAGCGACCCGGACCAGATCGAGCGCCCCGACCTGCCGGGCGGGCTCCTGCTGCGGACGTACACGGTCAAGGATGACGACGGGGACAACGCGACGCGGCCGGCAACGCCCGACCGTCTGACGGTGGCGCCGGACGTGACGAACGACTACTACGCGCCGTCCAACGTCGCTCCGGGCGAGTTCAAGGGCATGCTATGGAAGTCGACCGACCGCAACGGACTGACGACGCGGTACATGTACACGTCGGATGGCCAAGCGAAGGAGACGTTCCGCGAGTGGACGGACGCCAATGGCTTCCACAGCGTGCGCGACAGTCTCACGGAGTACGATGCCGCCGGGCGCGTCTGGAAGAGCACCTCCTACCCGAACCCTGTGCTCGACCCGGACGGTCAGACGACCGAGACGCACTACGACGCGCTGGGCCGGGCCTGGGAGAGCGTCGACGTCTACGGCGGCCGGACGCGCACGACCTACGATGCGGCCGGGCACGCGGTCCGCACGCTCTACCCGGACGGGACCGAGACCCGCATGGCCTACGATGCGATGGGGCGGGTCGCGTGGACGAGCGAGCGGTTCGCCAGCTCGACGACCTACGATGCCGTCGCGGGCACCTACGTTAACGACAACGCGGCGACCTACGTCGTCACGCGGAGCATCTACGACGGCCTCGGCCGTGTCGTCGGCACCGAGCGGTACCGCGACGGCAAGATCACCATTGAGGCCGACGCGTCGGTGGGACAGGGGCTGCTGAGGGCGACGGCGCCGGACGCCGCTGCCCTGACGGCGGCGGGCAAGCGCCTGTCGACGACGTCGACGACCTACGACAGCCAAGGCCGGGCCGCGACGCAGACGGACGCGTCGGGCCTGACGACCGAGACGCAGTACTACCCCAACGGGCAGGTGTGGCGCACGCGGCCGGTCACCTCGCCGGCCAGCAATTGGACGTCGTACGCCTACGGCAAGACCGACGGACTGATCGCCGGCGCCGTCAGCTACGACAGCGTCACCGACGCGCTGGGCCACACGACCAAGACCTTTAAGGACCGGTTCGGCCGCACGCTCCGCACGGTGTTCCACGACGGCAGCTTCACGCAGTCGTTCTACGGCATCGGCGGCCTGCCCGCCGACCCGGCCAACGACGTCAACCTCGCCACGCCGGCCGGTTTGATCATCCCCATCGGTGGCCGTCACGAGGTGCAGGTCGAGCAGCGCAAGACCAACGACCCGGTCGTCGCGACGCACCGCGTGTACGACGCCAGCGGCCGGCTGACCGACGTCTACCTGCCGGCGGTGGATGACGCCGACCCGAACTCGCTCACTCATGGTCAGAGCGTCCGCCCGCACTGGCAGTACACCTACGACGCCAACGGCAACCAGCTGACGCAGGTCGATCCCAAGGGGCGCGTGACGAGCTGCAAGTACGACGAGCAGAACCGGCGAACGAGCCGCACGCTGCCCGACAACATCAGTGAGTCGTGGACGTATGACGCCCACGGGCGTACGAGGACCCATGTCGACTTCGAGCGCCAGACGACGGCGTACGCCTACGATGATTCGGCCTCGGCGGGCGGGCGGCTGGACGCCGAGCACCGCTTCGCCAAGGGCGTCGCGGCGCTGGATGCCAACGGCGGCATTGTGGTCGCCAACGCCGCCGAGCGGACGTGGTACCACTACGACGCGCTGGGCCGGCAGGACCAGGTGAAGGAGTACGCCGGCGCGGCGCTCACGCGTACGACGACGTACGAATTCGACCCGGTCACCGGCGGCACAACCAAGATCGCCTCGCTCGAAGGCGTGCTGAACCACGCGTACGACCCCGCCACGGGCCGCATGACGCGCACGTGGACGAGCAGCAACGACACGACGTACCGGCACGACGAGTTCGGCCGGCTGTGGAAGGTCATCGCTACCAAGTTGAATGGGGCGACGGTCAACCAGACGACGACATACGCGTATGACGCCGTCAGCAACCTCGACCTGACGACGTTCGATAATGGCACGCCATCGGATGCGGGCGATGACCCGACGCACGACTACGCGTACACGAACCTGAACCAGCTCGACACGCTGGTGGTCAAGCGCGGGACGGCCAACGTCTTCGCACAGGACTACGACTACGACAGCAACGGCCAGCGCGACAAAGTCACCGAACACCGCGGCAGCGAGTTGACGGTCATCGACTGGACCAACGACGGGCTGGGTCGGTTGACCAAGGAATCGTACGACAGCAGCGACAACGGCAAGGACTACCTCGCTGATTACAAGTTCGACCTAGCCAGCAACCGCGTCAGCAAGGTGCAGAGTGACTTCCAGGCCGAGACGACGATCTCCCTCTACAACGACCGCAACCAGCTGACGAGCACGACGGCGAACGGCGTGACCACGAGCTACACGTACGACGACAACGGCTCGATGCTGACCAAGGGCAGCGACGGCTTCACCTGGGACCTGCGCAACCGCATGGCGAGCGCGACGTCCAACGGTGTGACGACGCTGTACGGCTACGATCACAACGGCGTGCGCGTCAGCAAGCAGGTGGGCACCGGCCCGACGCGCACGTTCGTCAACGACGCGTCGAACCCCACCGGCTACGCCAAGCCGATCGAGGAACGCGTCAACGGCGACGTCGACACCAGCTACGTGCTGGGGCTGGGCGTAATCGGGCAGATTAACGCCGCGAACGGTTACCTGTCGCTCGCCCAAGATGGACGTGGGTATACGCGTGGGGTGATGAACCTGGGCGGCATCGACCTGCAATCGGTCGACTACGACGCCTACGGCAACACGCTACAGGCTGGCTTAGTACCGAAAACGCCGTGGCAGGCGCCGGACGGCTACTTGGACGTCGAGACGGGACAGCACTACCAAGTCGCACGCTACAGCGACCGCACGACGGGCACGTGGCGGAGCCAAGACCCGATCACGAACTTCGGCGCGGGCGGGTGGCAGGACGCGAACTTACACCTTTACGTGTCGGGCGACCCTATCAACCTTATCGACCCTTCAGGGGAGGTGGGCCTAAGCCAGCTAATGGCAGTAGCATCGATTATTAGCCTCGTCGCTATACCTGCTGGCCTAAGTCTATCGATGGCGTCGCAGGGGCCAGCCCCCATGACAACGAAGCCTCAACTCCCTAATTCGATCGCGGAGACGGATGCACACGTGCATTGGATAAGAATCAGGGGATCGAAAATGACGCTCGATCAAGTGTTTGCGCGGGTAGCTAGCCTTCAAGACCTACCTGCGGATACTATCACTGCCAACACATCGCCGAGCGCTGCCGGGCAGATGATCACCTTTAGTATCCAGCATAAACTTTTTCAATTGGGTCAGCGTCCATTCAATGTCAGAATGACGCGGTTTGATACTACGAACCGTATTATGGTCGCAGAAACGTTGGATGGTCACCCATTTAAAGGGTGGCGCGCGTGGAAGGTTAGCCGTGTAGACGCAGATATCCTCGTTGAAACGTGGTCTGTGGATAGGCCGGCGAACACGCAAGAGTTTGCAAAGTTCTATCCGCTAGGAGAGTGGGGACAAGACGACGCGTGGAACGGGTTTATGGAAAATGTAGGGAAATGGAGTGGTGGCGAGATTGTCGATTCAAGAATCGATCCGGGCGGTTTCTATGAGAATGCCTATCCGTGGTTCGCTAAGATGGGGATCGGAAAATTCAAATGAGAAGGAAGCCGCTGATTGTTACTGCTATCGCGGTTGCCGCGCTGGCTGTGTCACTTTTGCTAGTGCTAACGCGTGAGCCCCTTGTCACCACGAAGTTCCGTGGCGTGCAAATTGTGTGGAAGGATAATGAGGCCTACATCGTCGTGGAACAGCATCGCGTCCTGAATGAGGGCGGATTGGTGAATGCTTTACTCCATCAAATCGGTGTCGCGGGTCCCAATAGTAGCGGCAAACCCATTGCCCTGGCGACAACGGTGCACATCAAGTCGGGTGTGACAGAAGTTTACGAACAAACACTGAGGGATGCCGGGATCGTAGGCCCCTTGCTAATGGTTGATAACGCGCCATTCTTTTTCGTTGGCGGAAAATCGGTGAGCGGGTTCAAATGGGAAGGTACTAGGTTCAAGATGGTCCCACCCGAAGTCGTCAGTGACTTGCGCAGAACTCTTGCACCGACCAACAGCGAGGTCTGGGCAAGTTCGGATTGGCGCAAGCTCGATTGGGAAAACATGGGGCCAATTGGCGAGGTATACAACCGTAGTTTCACATTCGGACAGAATGGAAAGTTGTCGATTCACCTAAAGTCCAGTCGTGAAGATGGGTCGCCGGACAAAAAGGGGGCGAGACGCGTCTCCATTCTTATCAAAAGTGAAACTGGCGAAATCCTAACGAACTTGGAAGTTCAGGAGATGCCCAGAAAAGTCAACGCTGACGAGTTTAGCCGGCTACAGCACTAAGCTTCGATGCCTCACCTCAAATCCGTACGACAGCCTCGACCGGCGGGTGGCGCAGGTTGTGTACTCGCAACCTGTTTGGTCGTACCACGGAAGCAGAAAAGGGGTCGGGAGGGCTCAGTCTTGTATCTTCCAAACCGAACACAAAGCCGATCCAATGATGAATGGTGCGTCGCGTGCGGGTGAGCGTAGCGAGCCGCACGCGACGCTCCCGCCGACGGCAGATCGAGCCTGTCTTGGCCGCCAGGCCGTGGTTGAGCCGGATCGTCGTCGGCGTCGTGGTCCAAGCCCGAACAGCCGCCAGAACGTGGGCCGCCGCCTCGCGGGGCTTCACAGTTCGCATATGCAAGG
>DASYHQ010000002.1 GCA_035998445.1 Tepidisphaeraceae bacterium
CCTTGCATATGCGAACTGTGAAGCCCCGCGAGGCGGCGGCCCACGTTCTGGCGGCTGTTCGGGCTTGGACCACGACGCCGACGACGATCCGGCTCAACCACGGCCTGGCGGCCAAGACAGGCTCGATCTGCCGTCGGCGGGTGCGTCGCGTGCGGCTCGCTACGCTCACCCGCACGCGACGCACCATTCATCATTGGATCGGCTTTGTGTTCGGGTTGGAAGATACAAGGCAGAGCAGGATGTCCTCCTTTGCTTTCTTGCCCTGACAAGGAACGATGCCCGTGCGTACGATCCGGCGGTGGCGGAATACCGTGACGAGGAACGGGCGGCGCGGCGGGAGCGGCGCGAAGCGCGCCGGGCGAAGCAGCGGCTGGCGAACGTCGACCGGGCGGCGGCGATGCATGCGGCGCGAGTGACGTTTGAAAAGGCGCTGTGGGGTGATGCGGGGGTGGTGGCGCGGGGGCCGGCGGTCCACGTGGGGTGTTCGGGGTGGTACTACTGGCACTGGAAGGGCACGTTCTATCCGGCGGATCTGCCGGGCGGGAAATGGTTTGATCATTACGCCAGCCGGTTTCGCACAGTGGAACTGAATGCGCCGTTCTACGCGTGGCCGAGCGTGACGAACGTGAAGACCTGGCTGCGGCAGGCGGGGCGCAGGCGGTTCGTTTACACCGTGAAGGTGAGCGAGTTGATCACGTACGAGAAGCGATTCGTGGGAACGCGGACGCTCGTGAAGGACTTCGGGCACATCGCGGATCTGCTCGGGCCGCGCATGGGGTGCTTCCTGTTTCAATTGCCGCCGAGCGTTCACTATTCCAAGGCGATGCTGCATCGCATCCTGCGGCAGCTTGACCCTGCGCGGCGGAACGTGGTGGAGTTTCGGCATCGCAGCTGGTGGAACGAGACGACGTACGCGGCGTTCCGCAATGCGGGGGCGATCTTCTGTTCATGCAGCGGGCCGCGCCTGCCGGACGAACTGGTGCGCACGGCGGACGATGTGTACGTGCGCTTCCACGGCACGAAGCAGTGGTATCGCCATGATTACACAAAGGCGGAGCTGGCCGTGTGGGCCGATCGCATCGCCGCCAGCGGAGCGCGGCGGGTGTGGGTCTACTTCAACAACGATCGCGACGGCTACGCGATCAAGAACGCGCGCGAGATGGTGCGGCAACTGAAAGCGAAGGCGGGAACATCGGCAGCGGTTTAAAGTTCATCAGGACGATCAGAGGGCGCACCCACAGGCACCGCCCTCTGATCTTCAATGGGAATCCGATTGGTTATCACACCATCACACGTTGGCCGCCCTCCAGGACGGGATCGGCGGACGCATGGCAGGGGTCGTGTTGGTGCCGCTGCGGTGGAAGCAGTTGCTGCTGAAGACGGCGATGCTGCCGGCGCGTGCGACGCTCGCCCGCACGTGAAGTATACCGCCGCCGCGGTCCGCTCCAGCGGCGGGTTAGCAGGCATCGCTGCGACACGTCCACGAACCCCCACACCTGTTCCCCGCCGCGGCGAATGATGAGGCGCCGGACCGTCGCGAATCGCAACAGATCGTCCGACAGCGTTCCGACCACGGTGGCGTCTTCAGCGTAGATGTACCGACCGCCGCCGTACGGCGGCACGGCGGCGAGGAGCCGGTCCGCAGTCGCTGGGTGCGGCAGGAGGATCGCCTGCTCCTCAGGACGGTTCTCGTCGGCGACCAATCTGGAGTCCGCACCGACCAGCAGACAGCCGCGCACGCTGGTGTCGCATCCGATGAAGTCCCGGGGCCGCGCGATGATCTTGGAAACGTCCATGCCAGCTAACGGACCAACGTCCAATGGCCGGCACCGCGCCGGCCGGCTTACAGTTTATCAGAACGCGCGACGCGGCCTCGGTCCGCTGCAGAGAACCCATGCAATCCCGCCGCTGACGTGTGAAGATCAGCGGCGTCCCTTACCACAGGAGGACCGCATGGGTTTCCAGAAGATCATCGCTCTGGACCTGGGCAATTTGAAGACCGTCGCGTGCGTGATGGACACCGCGCTCATGCAGAACGGCAAGGTGCTGGTGGAGAACTGGCACAGCTTTACGCCTGCGAGCCCGCATGCCGAAGGTGGCAAGACGAACCGGGTGGTGAACAAGGAAGTGGAGACGGCCGACGCGTTCGCCCGTCGCGTACTTGGCGATCTGTATGACCGCGTACCGATCATGGTGCTGAACGATGAGGCCCACCACTGCTACTGCCCCGCACCGCTGAGCGCGGAGACGAAGAAGCGACTTTCGGCCGAGGAACTGAAGGATGCGCAGGCGGAGAACGAAGAGGCAACTGTCTGGATCGAGGGCCTGGACAAGCTCAACAACGTGAACGGCGGCGTACCGGCTGGACAGAAGACACCGGGGATCACGCTGTGTGGACCTGTCGGCGACGCCGTTTTACATCGGCGGCAGCGGGCACGTTGAGGGCAGCCCGTTCCCATGGCTGGTGAGCGACTTCGGCCTCGTCGATGCGATTGAAAGCGGCATCGTGAAGATCCCCCGATTGCCGGTGAGCGACACGACGGGCAGGCCCGAGGCGCAGTACTTCAAGCTCTGGCAGAACATCAAGGACCGGCTGGAACCGGCGGAGTTTTTGCCCGGTAAGGGACGCAAGCCCAAGCCGGACGTGGTGTACCGTGAAGGGGAGCCGGCGCTGAAGCAGTTCGCCGGGCAGTGGGTCGAGCGGTTCAAGTACATCCAGGAGGTCAAGCCGGGGCAGGTGCAGGTGCCCCCGGTGCTGATCATCGTCGCCGACAACGTGGACATCGCCGAGTTCTTCTATCGAAAGATCAGCGGGGAAGAGCCGCTTGAGACCGTCACGATCGAAGATGTTGCAGAGGCCGCCGAGGAGGAAGAGGACGAAGCCGAGGAGCCGACGCCCGCAAAGAGCCGTGGCAAGGCCAAGCAGCGTATCGCGTACGGGCACGGCGTGATCTTCCCGGATTACTTCCAGAACACCGAGAAGGTGAAGCGGACGATCCGCATCGATACCGACCTCCTGTCGAAGGCCGAGAGCCAGGACCCGGCACAGTCGCGCAAGCTCGCCGGCGAGGCGCTGCGCAAGGTCGTGTCGACCGTGGGCAAGCGCGGCGAACCGGGCGAGCACGTCCGGTGCGTGGTGTCGGTGGCGATGTTGACGGAGGGCTGGGACGCAAACAATGTCACGCACATACTCGGCCTGCGGGCCTTCCGAAGCCAGTTGTTGTGCGAACAGGTCGTCGGTCGCGGCCTGCGACGCATGGATTACACGCCCGATCCCGAAACGGGACTGCTGACCGAGGAATACGTGTACGGCATCCCGTTCACTGTCATTCCCTTCAAAGGGCGGCCGGTCAACCAGAAGCAACCGGAGGACAAGCCGAAACAACACGTGCGGGCGATGCCGGAGCGCGCCGGGCTTGAAATGCGCTTCCCTGTGGTCGAAGGGTACGCGTTCGCACTGAAAAAGAACCTGATCCAATGTGATGTCGGCGCGATGGACGTGCTGCTGATTGAGCCCAACCGCGAACCCACGGCCACGTTCCTCATGCCCACAGTCGGGTACCAAGAGGGCACCGCGTCGCAAAGCGCGCCGTTCGGCTTCACGGAGCAGAACCGCGGCCAGTACTACCAGCACACGCACTTGCAGGCGATTAAGTTCCAGATCGCGCGGCTGGTGGTGGCGCACCTGATCAGGGAGACGGGCGCGCGATCGGGTTCCAAGGCGCGGGTGATGCGGTTGCAGTCGCGCCACCAGATGTTTCCACAGGTACTCCGATTCGTTGATGGGTACGTGCGACGAAAGGTCGATTTCAAGGGCGTGGCATCGCGAACTGGGGCTTGAGAAGTACGTCAGCCGGATGGTGGGGCACCTGTGTGATGCCATCATGCCGGATGAGGCCGAGGGCGAACCGCCGCTCCTGCCCGTGCTGAATCGTTACAAGCCGATCGGCACCTCGGCAGACGTGGACTTCATTACGACGCGCCCATGCCACGGGACGCAGCGGAGTCACGTTAATCAGGTGGTTCTCGACACGCAGACGTGGGAATCGAGCGTTGCGTTCAAGCTGGAAGCGTCCGACGTCGTCGAGCGGTACGTGCGCAACGACCACTTGGGCTTGCTCGTCCCGTACGAATTCCAAGGCGTCGACCACACGTACGAGCCAGACTTCATCGCGCGCCTCACGTCTGGCATGAACTTGTTACTAGCGGTAAAGGGATTCGAAGACCCGAAGACGGTTGCCAAGCATCACGCCGCACGACGTTGGGTGGACGCGGTGAACACGCCCGCGAGCACGGCGATTGGATTTTCCACGTGTGCCGCGATCCACAGTTGCTAGAGCAGGAACTGGTGTTCCTGGCATCCATGACAACGCGATGTAACCGTCTAAAAAGGTCAGTGCGTTTCGCTAGCGTTTGAACTGGCCACCCCGCATGCCTACGCAATGGTTCTATAATCCACCGCTCACATTCGACTTGCTGTCGCCCCCCACATCCCACACTGTGTCCCCAGCGCGGCGCAACGTGCGACGCGCAACAAATGGGCCGACGCGACGGCAATCGCTCGGCCCATGGCCATACCTTCTTCCGAGGTACGACATGCCAGAGCATACCGAATAGTCCCCGTCCGCACACGACCGTTTTAACGATGCGTTCGTCCCGACCGCCCGCTTCCATCCCGGCCGCCCAGACTTCGACCTGAGCCAAGACCTGCTCGACGAGCACGAGTACCGCCAGACGCACTGCGATTGCTGCGGCGGCGTGACGCCGGGCACGGTCGTGGCGGGGGTGCACCTGCAGCAGTGCGATTCATGTTTGAGGGCGGCGCTGTGGGAGACGCTGGCTGAGTTGAAGGAGGGGCGGGCGGCGTGAGAGGGTAAGAGGAAAGGGTGGCCTATCAGATTGCTAGGGCGGCTATTTACACTGTGCGGCCAACGACAATGAACAGTGTCGAGCCGAATTGAATGCAATCTGCGAGACGCTGCTAGGGTTCTTCTCTCCGGCAGATTGGCAGCACAGTGCCAGCGGTCACGCCGCGTGTGCGCGTCGGGGGCTGGATAGGGTAGAGCGGTGCGGAGCGACGAGACGACACCGACGAGCGATCCGCTAGTTGGTCCCGGGCGGCGGCGGTAACGGTGGTAGGGGTTGTGATGCGCGGCCCATGCTGCAATGGGCAGGGGCCGCAGGGTAGATGCTTGATCGCGTGGTCCCGTCGTGAGAGAATCGAGCGGTTTCATCGCGGGGGATCCGCGCCGATGCTCGTTCGCATCGCTTTCGATGATCAATGTTGTGCCCACGGTCGTCCCGCTGCCACATGGCGCGCCGGCTTGGGGTCAGGAGTACCTTGTTCAGCTTCATTGCAGCCGCATCGCGGCGTATCGGTCGGGCTCGGCAGAATCACATCGTCGCCTCCCCACCGCGTGCGGTCGTCGATCGACTCGAGCCTCGCCTTCTCCTGCACGCGGGCGATGTCGATGTGCTGGCGTCGTCGACAGCGGTGACGGCCGAGCCGCGCCAGGAGACCGGTCCCATGACGATCGTGCTGAGCGACCTGGTCCTGCCGACCACTCCGCGGTCCGGGCCGGCGACGTTCACGATGACGTACGCGGATCCGGATGGCGTCGACACCCGGGACGTCTTGATCCGCGGCGCGTACGTGACACGCGTCCCGAACACGGTGAAGGTGCCGGAGGTGGCGGGGGACCTGCTCGACATGGACGACGTGTTGGGCGACGGCACGCAGATCGTTGCCCGTTGGAGCGTACGGCTGCTCCCGAGCGACACGACCATATGGGATGGGGTGGAAACGTTCGCGATCCAACCGTTATCGATTGGCGACCTGCATGGGAACTTTTACTCCACCATCGACAACCGGTGGAGTTCGACGTTCTCGATCAACAACGTTCGGCCGGCTGGGTTGGAGCTGCTCATCGAGGGTGACCGTCGGCGTCTGGTGGATGCCGGTACACCTGGATCATTCCACATCGGCACCGCTGCGGACCTCGATGCGCCGCTCGAACTATCCATGGTCGTGCGCAACTACACCGGATCGAACGTCACGATCAACGGCATCTCGCTCCCGGCGGGCTTCGAACTTGTCGACGAGCTCCGTGAGGGCTACGACCTCGTACGCGAGTTCCCCACGGTGGTCGAACGGCACGACACGCCGTTTACCTCGCCGTTCCTAATGATCCAACTGACCGCCCAACAGGCCGGCGACTACGGCGGCACCGTGACGCTCACCACCGGCGCCGGCCCCATCACGTTTGAGGTCCATGGCACCGTCGGCACGTCTTCGTTCGGCGCGCCGGTCACTTACCCCCTGCCCTCATCGGGGTTCAACACCGCCGGCCACGTATTGGTCGACCTGGACAAAGACGGTTCGCTCGACATGGCCTCCACCGTAAGCCAAGCCGAGACGGGGGCGGTGGTCCTGGCGATCCGCTATGGCGTTGGCGATGACACGTTCGGCGAACTGGTGCTCACGCCGATGGATGACGAAGCGGCGTCGCTGGCCGCCGGCGATGTCAACGGGGACGGTGTGATCGACCTCGTCATGGCGCGCACGCATTCCATCTCCCTGTACACCTTGGACCCCGCAACCGGACGCTACTCGCTGGTTGACGAGGTGATCGACGGCCGGTTTGGTGAAGGGTTTGGCCTGATCGTCGAACGCGTTGACGACGATGAATTCGCCGACGTGATCTTCCTCGGTGACGGCAACTTGTGCGTCATGCGTGGCGCGGCGAGCGGGCTTGGCACCATCGAGGAGCCGCACCGAGATCCCCTGCTCGAGAAGCGTGCCGAAATGCTGCACCTCGACCTCACCGGTGACGGCATCAAGGACGTGGTTGCGATCCGCGCACTGGGGACATTCAACAAGAACGAACGGCCGCTCCTCGTGTTTCCCGGTGATGGGAGCGGTTCGTTCGGCGACGCCATCTCGATGCTCGATCCCAGGAAATGGCCGTTGCGCATCGCGGCGGGCGACATGAACGGCGACGGGTTGGTCGACCTCGCCTTCACGCATGAAGCGGGTGTCAGTGTCGCCATCAATGGTCCGAACGGCCTGGTGACGCGCAGCACCTGGAACCTTCTAAGAGGTGTCGATGCCGTCGCCCTGGGTGATATCGACGGAGACGGCGACCTGGACGTCGTCGCGTCCGGTGGGAGAAGTTCAATTCACCATCTGTGGACCTTGAGGAACGACGGCACCGGGACGTTGACGGACGCGGTTGCCGAAGCGGTGCCGAAGCGGGCCGGCGAACTGTCGCTCGCCGACGTGAACGAGGACGGGCGCTTGGATGTCATCAGCCAGGACGCCTACGCCGGCACGTTCCACGTGTTGCCGAACGAGGCGACCGTCACTGAACCGGCGGGGCCACAGGTCAGCGTGTCGCGGGATGGCAACGGCGTATCCGGGCCAATCGATCTGGGCACGTCGCAATTGGGTGCTGCGGGCGAGCCGGTGACGTTGACGCTCCAGAACGACGGCACGGCTCCGCTGACGATCGGCACACCGATCGTGCCGCCCGGCTTCGAGATGGTGCAACCGCCCGCGGCGACCGTCCCAGCGGGCGCATCGACGACCGTCGTGATCCGGATCGCCATGTCGCAGAACGCCGGACCGCTCAATGGCACGCTGACCATGACGACCAACGCCCCTGCGTCGCCGCAGTTCATTGTGAACCTTACTGGCCAAGTGGCGCCCGAACTCGACATCGAGTTCAGCGGGCGCGTGCGCGGCGTGTTCACAGAATCGGACGGCACGGTCGTAACCGTGGCGCTGAGCGGGCCGGGGAGCGGGAAGATCCGTATGGGCCTTCTCGAGGATGGCGGTACGGGACCAGTGGAAGTTACGGTAGCCGGAACGACGTCGCGGAGCGCCATCTCCATTACGGCACGTGGCGGCGACCGACGTGCCCGCGTGCCCGCAATCACCGTCGACGGCCCGTTGAGGGCGCTGTCTGCCCCGAGCGGCGACGTGGTCGGCGACGTCTCGGTCGCCGGCACGCTCGGCTCGTTAGTGGTCAATTCATTCGCCGCCGGCGCGGACTTCGCGGCCGTGTCGCTCGCCAAGGGCAAGGTGGCCGGCGACGTGCGCGGCGGGATGCGCATCGATGGCGCCTTGGGCACGATGTCGATCGGTGGCAGCGTTGCCGGCGACGTGTCGATCTCGGCGGGTTCGCTGGGTGCATGGACCACCAAAGGCGACCTCGCGGCGTCGAGCCTGCGCGTGGCCGGTGGCGTCGGCAAGGTGACCGTGGGCGGCACGATTGGCGCGGGCGTTTGGGTGGTTGGCGGGGCGATGACGAGCCTCGCTGCTGGCTCGGTCGCGGACGCTGTCGCGATCGGGATTGGCGGGCCATTCGGCACGTTGACGACGAAGAGCAACTTCGCTGGTGCGCTTGCGGCCTCGCAGATCAAGTCGATCACCATCGGTGGCGACATCGTGGGGGGCCAAGTCCTCGCGGGCGCCTGGCTGGGAGAGGATGCGGAACCGGGAGATCCTGAGGACACATACGCTGGCGGCACCATAGGCAAGGTGACGGTGCGCGGCGCGTTGAGCGGGGGCAGCGTGATCGCGGCAGGACTTCAGGCCGGTGCGGGCAACGTATTGAGTGGCGACGAGACGCTGCTGCCCGATCCAACCAGTTCGATTCGCTCGGTCGTCATCCGCGGTGGCATCGCCGACGATTGTCGAATCGTCGCTCCCACATTGCCGGCAAAGGCGATACTGGGACGGGTGCGCGTGACGACCGCGGAGTCTCCGCACTTCATGCTGTAGTATC
>DASYHQ010000003.1 GCA_035998445.1 Tepidisphaeraceae bacterium
GATACTACAGCATGAAGTGCGGAGACTCCGCGGTCGTCACGCGCACCCGTCCCAGTATCGCCTTTGCCGGCAATGTGGGAGCGACGATTCGACAATCGTCGGCGATGCCACCGCGGATGACGACCGAGCGAATCGAACTGGCTTGATCGGACAGCAGCGTCTCGTCGCCACTCAACACGTTGCCCGCACCGGCCTGAAGTCCTGCCGCGATCACGCTGCCCCCGCTCATCGCGCCGCGCACCGTCACCTTGCCGATGGTGCCGCCAACGTACGTATCCGCAGGATCTCCTGGTTCCGCATTGTCGCCCAGAACGGCGCCGACGAGGATCTGAGCTCCCACGACGTCACCACCGACCGTGATCGACTTGATCTGCAAGGCCGCAAGCGAACCGGCGAAGTTGCCCTTGGTTGCGAACGTGCCCAAGGGCCCGCCAATTCCAATCGCGACAGCGTCCGCCACCGCGCCAGCAGCGAGGCTCGTCATCGCCCCGTCAATCACCCAAACGCCTGCGCCGATCGTGACGGCGTTGCTCTGCTGTGGGTTGTGCGAGGCGACTAGGCGGTCGGTCGGCGACGGCGGAGGAACGCCAAACCCGCGATGCTGAACATGCCGACGACAGCGGGCTCGGGGACGGCGGTGTAGATGAAGTTCGGACCAGTATACACGGCGCCCGTGGTGCCGGTGGGGAACTGTAGTGCGCTGCCCGCCTCGTTCCGACCGTAGCCGATGGTGACGTCGGCGGTAACGTGACCGGCCACGGGTTCGCCGAACGGCCCGTACCATCCATAGGCATCGTCGCTGTCGTACGCCGCGGCGAGCACGTACGTGGTGTTGGGCAACAACACGATCGGCACCGTCAGGTCAGCGTAGCGGAAGGTGCCGAGCAGCGTCCCGCCCGTACCGGCAGGCACCGCGGCTTGGCCGAGCATGTCGCCGACCACGCTGAACAGACCGACGCCGTGGGCCGCGATGAGGCCGTCAGCGCCTTGGTCCCACACGCCGAGTGACGTGACGGTCAGGGGTGTGGCGCCGGTGGTAAGTTCGTAGCCGAGCGTGTAGCTGACGGCGTTCGGCCCCTCGGTGCCGGGCGCGTCGAGCAGCGGCAGAGGCGCCGCACCGACACGGGTCGCCGTGGCGGCAAGGACGAACGACACGGTAAGGATCGAGCGAAGCAGTCCGGATCGTTGCATGTGGCCTTCCCTAGCAGATGAGGCGGCAAGCGTACCCAACGGCGGACGGGCAAACAAGGATCGGAGCCCGGGCTGCGAGACACGATGTGGTGGAACGCACTTGCGGATCGCCAGCACGATCGTCATAAGTGTTATGACGAGCAACGGCGCCAGCTACGGCACAAGCTCCTAGCGGAACCCGACCGCCGCCATGGTGTTACGTATGCGGACCAGTCCCGGCCACCATCTGGTTCCGCTATCACCCACCCCACCCCAATTCTAAACTGGGGTGGCCATGGGGTCCGATCCCGACACGTTGTTAACTGGAGCACGGAAATAGAGCGGAGAGTCGGAGAGTTCCGGCGCAGAGGAGGCCGGGACGGACGGACGTGGCCTTCGGACGTCGCTCTCTCCCCTTCTCGGCCGAGAGTACCCAACACCAAAACAGCGCAAAACCAGCCCGAAAACGAGCGAACCCCGCTAACTCGGTTAACAGGGTTCGTCGTGAACTATCCTAATACCGTGTCGGACTAGAGGTTATGAAGATCCCCGCGCCTAACCCTCTTCGAACTTTCTCTGCTTTAGGGGCTCGCTATCCGACGGTGACGGCGTCGAGGTTGACGCCGTTGGCCGTCGTGCTGGTGATTGCGATGATGTTGCTGCCACCGACGAAGTTGAGGGTAAAGCTCATCGTCTTCCACGTGCCCCACGATCCCGTGCTGGCGAGGATCACATTCGGCAATTGGATAACGCCGTCGACAGCGACGCCGACCGGGCGGCTGGCGGTGCCGCCGTTGGCGTAGCGAAGCGTGACCGTCGTTGGCCCGGCGGTCGCCCGGCCGATCATTAAGTATACGGCTGAGCCGACTCCACCGAAGTCCGCGTAGCCGCTGCCGGTGTAGCCGCCGTTGGTCGTCTGGCGGGTCGTGCCGTTGGTGAGTTGCAAGCCCTCCGCTTGGTACGTCACCGGCGACGACGGTGGTGGCGGGGTAGCGCCGGTGACGATGGTGACGGAATCGAGATTCGCGCCACCGACCAGGCTTGCCGCGGCCGCGTTGATCGTGTTGATGCCGTCCTTCAGCGAAACGGCGATCGACTCCACCCGCCACGTCGTCCAACTGCCGGTCGGCGCGCAGGCGACTGCGCCGACCGTCGTACCGTTGACCGCCACCGACAGCGGACGGCCATTCGTCGAGCCGTTGGCGTAGCGGAACTGAAGCGTCGCGGCTCCGCCGGCAGCACGGGTGATCGTCCATCGCACGGACGACCCGGTCCCGCCGAAGTCGGCATAGCCCACGCCGAGGTAACCCCCGTTGAGGGCGCTGGCGACCGTGCCGCCGGTAAATTGTGCGGCGGCGGCTTCCAGCACGACCGGCTCGTCGATCGGTGGCGGGGTGGTGCCGGTCGGACGCACCGTCAGCGCGTCGACGTTCCCGCCAGTCGCGGCGCCGGCGATCGTCTTCACCACGTTATTGCCGGCCATCAGTGGCGCGTCGATCGACACGGTCCGCCACGTCGCCCAGCCACCAGTAGGGGCGCATGCGACCGTTCCGAGCGTGTTCCCGTTGACGACGACGCGCAGCGGCCGATTGGTCGCGCCACCGTTGGCGTAGCGGAACTCCAGCGTCGCCGCGCCCGTCGTTGCTCGCGTAACGCTCCACTCGATGGCCGAGTTGTCGCCACCGAAATCGGCGTACCCTGAGCCAGTGTAGTCGCCCCACTGCGAGCTTCTGACCGTACCGCCGGACAAGATCGCCGACTCCGCCGGATGAATCGTCGAGCCGCTTGGTGGCGGTTCGACGATCACCACCTCGTCGTCAATCTCGGTCACGACAAACCTTGTACCGAAGGAAAGCCCGGCGCTGGCGAACCGGAACGTTGCCTTGCCGGCCACGTCGTCGGCATCGGGCGCGGCGCGGAACGTGACGGGTCTCGGCACGTCCCAGTCGTCCGGCGTGAACCGCAACGACGTCACGGAGGCGGTCACGCTCGCGTCGCTGTCGCTGTCGGGAACGACCGTTACCAACACGTCCGACCATGGTCGGCGGTTCAGCTTTAGGGTGATGACCTTGCTGGTGCCCTCGCCCACCGACAGTGACGTGCTGCTGCTGGAGGCGAGGCGCAACGGCTGGTGCGACGAGGTGAGGAAGTCGACGCCGGTCGCCGCCTGCCCATCCGCCAGCGTTACGATAATCGGCGCGTTGTTGGCCGGCAGCGACTGCGCATAGTCAATTGGCGCGCTGAGCATCGCCACGCGATACAGGCCAGCAGCCAAGCCGTTGAAGGCGTAGCGGCCTTCGTCCGTCGCCTCCGCCACGCGGTCGCCAGCGTCGTAGCTTCCATTGGCGTTGAGATCCACGTAGACGCGCGCGCTGACGAGCAGCGCGGTCTCGCCGGCGTCGCGGACCCCGTAGTTGTCGATCTCCTTGATGATTGAGCCGCCGATGCTCGCCGTGTTCGCCAGCAGTCGCCGTGACTCAAGGGTTTCAGTTCGTACCCCGGGAAGGCGCCCCGATTGCTTCTTTTGCATTGTCATAACGCCGGCCGACCTGCGACCGCTCCGATGTACATCCAAGTTGCTTCGACCGACGCAATGTCTAACCAACGGTGACGGCGTCGAGGTTGACGCCGTTGCTGGTGATGCTGGTCAGGCGAATGACGTTGTTGCCGGCCAGCAGGTCCAGCGTCAGCGTCAGCTCCTGCCAGTTCGTCCAGCCGCCGGTGCCGTTCATGGCGACGCTGCTCTGCACGACGGTGCCGTTTACCGCGACGCTGACCGGGCGGTCAGTCGTGCCGCCGTTGGCGTAGCGCAGCTTCAGCGTCGTCGGCCCCGCCGCCGTGCGGTTGACCGTCAGCTGCACGTACGAGCCGGCGCCGCCAAAGTCGGCGTAGCCGCTGCCGGCGTAGCCACCGTTGGTCGTCTGCCGCGTCACGCCGACCATCGTCGCCGACTCCGCCTGCACCGTCACCGACGGCTGAACCGGCGGCGGCGGTGGTGGCGTGACCGTGCCGCTGGTGATC
>DASYHQ010000004.1 GCA_035998445.1 Tepidisphaeraceae bacterium
GCCCAGGATGATCGAGCTGATCGCGTCCTCGTTGGCCGGGTTGCCGCTGCCCATGTAGTAGTAGGCCAGGCTGCCCAAGTCGTGGGCCGCCACCAGCTGGTCCAGCGCCACGCTCGTGCGGGCGGCGCGGGCGAGCTCGGCGGGCGGGCAGTCGGCCTGCACGTCGAACGCGTCGCGGAACAGGGCGACGCGCTCGTCGATCGCCGCGTCGGTCACGCCGGCGCGCAGGTCGGCCAGCTCGTCGACCTCGAGGATCTCGACGTGGCCGCCGAAGGTCGCGACCTGCTGGGTCAGGTCGCTGTAGATGTCGAGCATGCCGTTGTAGTAGTGGCCCATGACGCCCAGGCGGTTGTGCTCCATCACGTGGGCGACGCGGGCGGCGGCGACCCAGTCGGCCAGCTGGCGGTCGACGTGGCCGTCGCCGTCGAGGAGCCCGGTGACCTGGTGGAACGGGACGCCGGCGCGGGCGAAGACGTTGGCGATCTCCGGCACGGGGCAGGCGCCGCAGTGGGCGAGCCACTGGCCGGTCATCGCGGTGCGGTCGCCCATCGCGTTGAACGCCGCGTAGTCGATGGCGGCGGCGGGCTGGAGGTTGAGGATGACCACCGGCACCTTGGCCCGGCGGACGACCGGCAGGACGGTGCTGGACAGCGCGTAGGTCGTCACGTGCAGGAAGATCAGATCGACGTCGGCCTGGCGGAACGCGTGGCCGGCGGCCAGGGCTTTCTCCGGCGAGTCGATCAGGCCGAGGTTCACGACCTCGACGCCCTGCTGCGGTACGGCGTCCCGCAGCTTGCGGTCGACCTGCGCCAGGTACCCCTCCAGCCGCTGCTTGAGGCCGGCGAACTGCGGCCAGTAGGCCTCCAGCCCGATCCCGAACAGGCCGACCTTCAAACGATATGTATCGGATGTGCTACCCATGGGCAATGAACTCCTGCGAACGTTGGTCAACGGCCACATGACGCGTGCTGACCGAAACAAAGATTCCCAATTCCCTGGCACGTATGTTCGTCCAACATCTTCAACATGAGCCGAGTTGATGAGCGTCAGATCACATCGGCAGAATTGCGTACGCCGCGTCGAGTGCGGTAGACGGTCGGGGGTACGCCGTTGTACCGCTTGAAGATCCGGATGAAGTTGGCATGTGAGCGGAACCCGAGGCTGTAGGCGATCGACTTCACCGGTTCGCGGCTGCCGCGGAGCAACTCGCAGGCCTCGCGGACGCGGAGCTCGACGAGGTAACGGTGCGGCGGGGTGCCGTAGCTGCGCGTGAAGATCCGGGTGAGGTGCTCGCGCGAGACGTCGTGACGTGCTGCGAGCTCGTCGACGGACCACTCGTGACGCAGGTCCCCCCGCATGGTCGCCTCGACCCGCTCGGCGAGGTTATTAATCTGCTCGGTACGCCCGACCAACGACGCCTCGGCACTGGCGTGAAGCGCCCCGAACAGATCGGCACAAAGCCGACCGGCTGCCGACGCGGAGATCTCACGGACGTGGTTGGGCTCGCGGGCCACCTGCTGAAGTTGCCGGACGATTGGATGCTGAAGCCCGAGGTCATAGAGATGTCCATAGCCCCGGATCAGCGCGCGGGCCGCATGCGCCGCCAGCTCGCCGTTGATGATCAGGCCCAGGAACTCCCAGGGCTGCGACTGTCGCCCATCGTAAGACTCCCAGAGATCTGGCTCCTCCACGAAGCGTAGGATTGCCTCGCCGGGCTGTACGCGACGAAGCTGCGTGCCGTTCCGGGGCGCCACGACGCCACCGGTTGATAGCGCAATCTTGACGACCGGACAACGGCGGACGGCCGGCTCCTGCCAGACGCTTCGGATGTTGTAATGCGATGACGTCGCAAACCCGTGCCCAAGGTAGTGGGGAGTAGCCAGTTCGGGCAGCCGGTTCCGGATGCGGAACCACGTGTAATCTACCATGCGGTACGATTCGTCGACCAGTTCGTGACTGCGGTCGGGCGGGACGAAGTCGGCGACGGCGTCCGTCGGTCGGCCTTGCTGCGACGACGGTCCCGTCGGCTGCCTTTCATGGCTCGTCATGACCATCACACCAGGTAAATGGATATCACAAATAAGCGTTTGCCTACGAATCCGCGTGGTTTATCTTAACAATCTAAGGAGAATGAAGGCAAGTCGCAGGTCACATTTGAGAAGTGCGACTTTCGAGCCTTAGCGTGAGGCGGCGGTAGCCAAGCGTGCGTGAGCGGAGCGGTGGTGTCCACGAACACATACGCGTCACGACGAATGGGGGCATTTCACATTGCGCGGAGGAGATAAGATGGCGTTAAGGACCACTTCGTTTTTGGCGGCGATTGCTGCCGTTGTTTCGACGGCTGGCTTTGCTTCGGCGGCGGTCGTCTTCAGCGACAATTTTGAGCGGGCCAACCCCGGTAACCACCTGCCGGCGAACGGCACGCTTGTCTCGGCGTGGGGCACCAGCACGGGCGTCAACCCACAGCCCTACGTTGTTAGCACGCAAGGGGCGTCGCAGGCGCAGCAGCACACGGTGGAACCCGTCACCGGTGCGATGTCGGGGGGTCAGCTCACCTCGACCGTCGGCGTGCTGCGGAATGGCCTCGTGCAGTCGACGTATAACTTTCACAACGACGCGGCGATCGTCGCGGCGGGCGGCTACACGGTCGCCTTCGACTTCCAGCGTTCGGCCAACGGTGGCTTCGTAGGCGTGTTCTTCGGGCTATCGCCTGATCAGGTCAGCGGGCAGGTCTACGCCGGCGCGCCATTCGCTCCGTATGGCGGCGCGCCGCCGGCCGTAGACGGCGTGCTCGCGGCTGACAGTGAGGCCGGCTACCTGTTTCAGAACAACTCTGGCGTCGGTCGCGTCCAGCGACACACCAAAGGTGCCGACCCGGTAAACGTCGATGGGCCGCCGGCACCGTTCGACGACGAGTTCTTCAACACTGTCGGCGTCCACAACGCGGTGATTACCGTCGCTGCCCCGTCCGGCTTTGGCGCGAGCAGCCCGCTGATCTACACGCTGTCGATCGACGGCGTTGCCGTCCCCGGCGCGGCGGTCAACACCACCAGCGACGGGGGCTTCGGCGGCATCGGGTTTTCCTCAAACGTGGCGGCGGCATTCGTCGACAACATCGTCGTCACTGCGGTCCCTGAGCCCACCACGCTTGCCACCCTGGCCGGCGTGGGGCTTATGTTCCTGCGTCGCCGTCGCTGAGCGGCGCGGCGCTTTTAGTCACTCGCTAGACGCGCACCGCCCTTGCCGGTTCACCCGGTCAGGGCGGTGCCGTCGGTGGGGCGATGCCCGTCTGATAATTGCATCCAGGAACGCCATTCATGATGCCTGCCCTCGCCGTTTACCGGTCTATGTCGCTCGTGTGCCACATGCTGTTAGCGTTGCTTCTGGGCATCAGCTCGGCCTACGGCGCCGACCTCGTGCCCGAAAGCGGCCTGAACGCCCCCAGTGATCAGGGGAAGGGAACATCGACGACCGCCCCAGCCACGACCGCACCAACCGCAATGCAGGTTGAGCCAGGTGGAATCGTTGCGGGCTTGCCGGTGATCCGACTGACGCCGCGCGACGTGATGATAACGGGCGCGCACCGTGGTCGGGTCGACCTTGCCGGGCCGTGGGATTTTAAGCACGACATCCCAAAAGATTTCGACGGACGCTTTGCCTCGATAACGCAGTGGGACAAGGCGACCGTGCCCGGTCACTTCTCGTGGCAGGGCTTCCCGGCGATGCATAAGGAATTCAATACGCCGGTCGCCTGGCACCGCACGTTCAAGGTGCCGCCGACGTGGAAGAACATGCGGGTCCGCCTGCGGTTTGAGAGCGCCGACGGGCTGTGCAAGACGTACGTGAACGGCCAACTCGTAGGCACGAGCGAGCGCGTCAACACGCCCAGCGAGTTCGACGTGACCGACGCGCTGCGCTCCGATGGGGGCGACAACGAGCTCGTCGTCACGATCGAGACGACGCTGGCGACATACTGGAGCAAGCGGACGATGGGCGGGATCGCCCGTGCCGTCTACCTTCAGGCCGTGCCGGCCGTGAACATCGCGCGGTTGCACGTCTCAACGACGCTCGGGGCGACGCCGGCGAACGTCGATGAAGTCGTGCCGGCAGTGGCGACGGCGCACGTGCGCGTCGCCAACGACTCGGCCGAACCGTTGGGCGGCCTGCACGCGCGGTTCACGATCACCGATGGCGGCTCGCAACTCGTGCCGGTGCGGTTGCGGAACTCGACGACCCCGCTACCGCCCGTGGCGGCGGGGCAGATGCTCCAGATGGCGATCCCGCTGCCGGTCGATGCGGTGCGTACCTGGAGCGCAGAGTCGCCGAGTTTGTACCACATGAAGTTCGAGTTGGTCGACCCCAAAGGCGACGTGCTGATGACCGCACAACAGCGATTCGGCTTCCGCGAGATCGATAGCCGTGGCGGCGAACTGCTTCTCAACGGCCGGCCGATCAAGTTCCGCGGCGCCAACTATCACATGACCTTCCCCGGCGAAGGATACTTCATCTCGCCAGACCGCGTTCGGAAAGACCTGGACCTGTTTCGGAACATGAACCTCAACGTGCTCCGTAGCCGACCGGTGCCGATGATCGAATACCTCGATCACTGCGACGAGATCGGCATGTACACGACCGTTGAGGGCATGTTCACCCTGATGATGTACGACAAGGGGCCGCTGAAGGACCACGGGGCAGACCCGAGCGTTGGCCCCGCGCTGCGCGAGCATCTGGCGGCGATGCTCGAGAGCACGCGATCGAGCCCGAGCATCATCACGTACGGCCTTGGCAACGAGAACCCGTACTACGACTACTTCCGCGAGGCGGCGGTGGCGACGCAGAGCGAACGCACCGGTGTGCCGCTGTTCTTCGGATCCGACGATCGCAATGGCGTCGATATCGACTTCATGGACATCAACGACGACCATTACCCGCGCGACGGTCGTTGGTCGATCGACAACCGCCACCGCATCACCGGTAAGGGCTGGAACTACCCGAGCGATCGCCCGAACATCTTCACCGAGTGGGCCCATATCGCCGCGATCAACATGAAGGAGTTCCGGTTCGACCCCGGCACGGACGACTTCTGGGGCTATCTCGCCGACCTGCACGCGAACTGGACGTACGATAACAAGCACGTCGTGGGCGGCTTTCTCTTCCTCGCTGCGCCGGAGGTGAAGACCGGCGCGACGTTCCCGTGGCGCGGGTTCTTCGACGAGTACCGCCGGCCGTACGACATGGCGTGGCACGTGAAGAAGTCTCAATCGCCGGTCCGCATCGAGGACGTGACGCTCCGCCCCGATGCCGACGACGGTCGAAAGGCATCGGTTGAGATTACGAATCGATACGATTTCCTGAACCTTCAATCGCTGGAGGCCCGTTGGGAGCAAGGCGGTCGCACGGGTGTCGTGCGGCTCGACGTGCCGCCACGTTCGACGCGTCGCGTCACGCTGCCCGTCGACCCGAACGGCGAACCGGTCGTGCTGAGGTTCGTCGAGCCGGGGGAGATGATCGTGGACCTCTACCGGCTCACGCGGGCCGACCAACGACCGTCTTCGACGTTGCCGACCGCAGCGGTGGGCGCGACGTTGACGTTGCAGCGCGGCGAGGACGGAACCGCGACCGTCACGGTCGGTGACGCGACGTTTGCCTTCGACGCTGACGGCCTGCTGGTTCGCGGTGACCTTGCCGGAAAGGCAGTGCTCGCGGGGCGGCCTGAGGTCGTCGCGCGACCGACACACTTCAGGAACTTCCAGGGCTTGCAGAAGCGCGTACTTGTCAACCAGCTCATGAAGTGGAAGGCATCAAAGGTCGACCTGACCGAAGCCGCCGATCGCGTGACGGTCACCGCAACGGGCCGCTACACGAACGCCGCCGGCACGATTGTCACCACGGTGCACGGCAGCGGTGAGGTCAACGTCGCGTATGACCTTACGTACGACGGCAACGAACCGTTCCCATGCTTCGACTGGGGTTACGCGATCCGCGTGGCACCTGAAGTGAACGAACTGCGCTGGACGCGAAACGCGCAGTGGAGCGTCTACCCGCCCGACGCGATCGGTCGTCCTCAGGGCATCGAGTGTGCCAGTGGTGACCCGCGTCACGCGGCGCAGCGGGTGGCGTACGTTGACGAGGGATTCGCCAAGGGTGGCCGCAAGCCGTGGCCGTGGTCGCAGGACTTGTTGGACGGCGTGACCAACGCGTTCCGTTCGACGAAGTTCCAGTTCATCAACGGTGGCCTTTACCGCGCCGACGGCGCAGGCGTGACCGTCGCCGGTCGACCGTCGCAGACGTTCGCTGGAAGCCAGCACCTGCGCAGCACGCCCGTCGGTGGCAACATCAGTGGTGAGATCTTCACGCGCGAGTTTTTCCCTGAGGACCTCACGGGCTACTGGCTGCAGGTCCTGGAGTATCATGGGGGGAGCAGCGAACCGCACCTGACGAAGTCGCTCCGACATGAACCGTTGACGATAGCGAAGGGCACAAAGCTATCGGGCCACGTGCGATTCGCGCTGGCCGCCGAGTCGTTGAAGGTCGATGAGTCGGTCAATCTCGCGGAGATGATGCCCTGAGCGCAGTAGGTCCAATGAGCCGATATCCGAACGTTTTGCTGATCCACAGCGACCAACACCGCTTCGACTGCGTGGGCGCGAACCAGCGATGGTGCGCGGCGGGGCCGGGCCGGCTCGCGCTGACGCCCAACCTGGATCGACTTGCCACCGACGGAGCGACGTTCGCCCACGCCTACACGCCAATCGCGCTCTGCACACCGGCGCGGGCCTCCCTGCTTACCGGCACGTGGCCAAGCCGACACGATTCCTGGGTGATCCCGAACACGCTCGGTTACCGGCCGGCCGATCCGTTGCTGCCCAACTTGTACCGGCTTGCCTCCGACGCAGGCTACCACGTCGCCCACGTCGGCAAGTATCACCAGGAACTGACGGGAACGCCGCTCAACCACGGCGCGGCGACCTTCAGCCCCGAGGACGATTACGATCGCTGGCGCCAATCACGAGGCCTGCCGCCACGGCCGATGACCAACGGGTTCTTCGGCGAGACGGACGGCGCGATTGGCGACGAGGAGTCGCGCATCTCGTGGGGCGCAACGCGGGCTATCGAGGAGATCACCAAAGCCCGCCGATCGGATCGATCGTTCTTCGTCCGATGGGACCCGAGCGAGCCGCACCTGCCCAATGTAGTGCCCGAGCCATGGGCGTCCCTCGTATCGCCGGAAGACGTGCCACCGTGGCCAAGCTTCCCCGACGAGCTCGTCGGCAAGCCGATCATGCAGCGACGGACACGGCAGCGGTGGGGCTGTGACGACTGGACGTGGTCGGACTGGCAGCCGATCGTCGCCCGGTACCTCGGCGAGATCATGCATCTTGACGCGGAGGTCGGCCGACTGCTCGCCGCGCTCGATGCGACCGAAGCTGCGAAGGACACGCTCGTGATCTACAGCACCGATCACGGCGACTTCTGCGGTGGCCACGGGATGACGGATAAGCATTACTGCGGTTACGACGACATCCTGCGCGTGCCGCTGATCGCCCGGTGGCCGGGCCGAATCGCGGGCGGCACGACGAGCGATCGGTTCGTCATTCATGAACTCGACGTCGCACGTACGCTCGCGCAAGCAATGCTGCCCGACGGCCCACCCGCGACGTTCGGCGGGCGTGATCTGTGCGACGAGCTCGCGGGGACGTCGGCCGCGCGCGACGACATCTTCAGCCAGTACAGCGGCACGCAGCAGGGCCGCTGCGACCAGCGTTACCTCCGCACCTCGCGGTTCAAGTACGTCTACTGCCCGGTGAGCGAGGACGAGCTGTACGACTTGGAAGCCGACCCGGCAGAGCTGATGAACGTCGTCGATCGACCGGACTTCGCCGGCGCACTTCAAGATTGTCGCGAGCGGATGACCCGGTGGATGCACGCCGTCGGTGACAAGCTCACCGGGCCGTTGTGGCGCTGGCCAGCTCGCACACGGCCCTGACCGAACACTTCGGAACGACCCTTCCGCCGGCGGACGAACTGTCAGAACAGCCTCGTCACAAGGGTGTGACCACAAGGAGTTAGTACATGACCACGACGACCGCGCCGCCGGAACACGAGTCGGGCACGGCGACGCCACCAGAAACCCGCGTGCCCTTGGCGACAAAGGTGGCGGCCGGGGCGGGAGAGGCGGCGATCAACATCGGCATCAACCTGCCGAAGAACTTCGCGTTCCCGATCTACAACCTGGCGCTTGGCGTCAACCCCACGCTGCTGGGCGTCGCGCTACTGCTGCCACGAATGTGGGACGCGGTGATCGACCCTGTGATGGGCACGATCAGCGACAACACGCGCTCCCGCTGGGGCCGGCGCCGGCCGTACATGCTCGTGGGCGCGCTGCTGTCGGCGGCGTGCATCCTGCTGCTCTGCCTGATCCCGCGCGGCCTCAACACCAGCGCGTGGGGCAGCGAACCGTTCAGCTTCATCGTCACGGCTCCCCGGGGCGACTGGCTCTACGCGGGCTACCTCACGCTCACGAGCATCATCTTCTACACCGCTCTGACGCTCTTCAGCGTGCCCTACGGCGCGCTGACGATGGAACTGACCAGCGACTACCGCGAGCGCACGCGCGTCATGAGTTGGCGGACGTTCTTCACCTACCTCAGCGGGTTCCTGACCGCCTGGCTCTACGCGATTGCCGAGTGGGACATCTTCAAGGACGCGGCCGGGAACAAGGATGTGCTTAAGGGCACAATGGCAGTGGGCATACTGCTGCTCGTCGTGATGCTGGCGGCAACGCTCGCGCCGACGTTACTCGTGAGAGAGCCCCGCGTCGCCGCCCCGACGAAGGCGCAGGAGACCGAGCCAAAGGTCGGTTTCTGGGCGCAGATGCGCCAAACGTTTACGGAGCCAGCCTTCCTGCTGATCGTCGCCAGTTATACGGTGGGGTTCCTGGGCGTAATCATGGTCATCGGTCTGGGGCTCTACATTGCGATCTATCACACGTACGGTGGGGACCGCGGCACGGGGAGCGTCGTGCAAGCGTGGTCGCAGACGCTGGCCGCGCTCGTCGGCATCGTTACGGTGTTCGCGATCAACCGCGTCGCCGGGCGGCTGGAGAAGCGGACGACGCTGGTGATCTGCTTGAGCATCTCGTTCGTCGGCGGGCTGTCGAGCTGGTGGCTCTACGATCCGTCGCTGCCGACGTGGAACCTGATCGGCTGGCTCCCGGGCGACGCGCGGTGGCCGTTCCACCCGCTTGCGTTTAGCACCGCCCTCATTTGGCCTGGGCTGGCCGGGCTGCTGGTGATGAGCAATTCGATGATCGCCGACGTGTGCGACCTCGACGAACTGCGCACCGGGCGACGTCGCGAGGCGACGTACTGGGCGGTGTTCAACTGGGTTCAGAAGAGCGCCATCAGCTTGGCGTTGCTGTTCAGCGGCACGATCTTGGACGCGATCGGCTTCGTGAGCGGCGCCGACAAGCAGCCGGACTCGGTAATCACCAACATGCGGTTGGCATTCGCAGTAGTCGTTTGCGGGGGCGTAGGCATCGCAGCGGTACTGGCGGCGTCCATCCCCTTAAGCCGTGCCCGTCTGGCCCAAACGCACGTGGCGCTTGCCGCCAGGCGCAACCTCAAGGCTGGAAAACCTGACGGAACGATCACGTAGGTCACATGGCGCAAAGGAATGCCACATAATGCTGATTGCCGCCGATAATTGACGGTATAGAGTTATCACATCTTAACTGCTGCCCGCGGCAGTCGACACGTCAACACCCACGGAACCGGAGGTTCTCATGTCTCGAATTCACGCCCGTAGCGGCTTCACGCTCGTTGAGCTGCTCGTGGTGATCGGCATCATCGGACTGTTGATCTCAATCCTGCTACCCGCGCTGAACAAGGCCCGTGCGGCGAGCCAATCGCTGAAGTGCCTGAGCAACCTTCGGCAAATCACCGCGGCGTACATCATGTACTCCACCGAGAACAAGGGCAATAGCGTCTACATCTTCGGCAACCCCGCTGGCGGTGGGTACGTGATGAACGCGCTGACCGAGACGAAGTACCTGAACATGCAGGGTGACAGCAAGATACCCTACTGCCCGGCGGCCGTGGAGGATGGCACCACGACGACGCGCTACGGCATCGGCGCTGGCAACGGGTCGTTCGTCGGTGCTCAGAACGCCGCCTGGTACCGCAACTACGATGTCGGCGCTCAGAACTTCAAGGCCGGTGGCAGCTTCACCTTCAACGGTTGGGTTGTTTACAAGAAGGCACGGAACCCGGGTCAGAACACCGCAGGTGACAACATCGTCGCGGACATGCTCGTCCCGACGTCGCCCCAGTTGCCCCCCGCTGGCTCGCAGATGTTCTACGACAAGATCGTTCGCGCCCGGCGGTCCGTCGAGACGCCGTTGATCGGCGACGGCGTCTGGAGCGAGGCGTTCGCCCTCGAGAAGACCAATCTCGCGACCACGACGATTGATCCGTTTCGCAATGCCGTCGGTAAGGGTTCCAGCGGTGACAATTCGGACGGCCAGATCAACCGGTACTACGTTGCTCGGCATCCGCGCCAGTCGATGAACATGGCGTTTCTCGACGGCCATGCCGAGACCGTGTCGAACCTGACGCACCTCTGGCGGATGCCACACCACGCTTCGTGGGACGTAGACCGCGTGCCGGCCTACATCAGGGCCAAATGGTAGACGAACACAGCGACGCCGACGCGTCCCCCTCGGGCGCGTCGGCGTCGTTGCATGCCGATTTCGGGCTTGAACAAGTCAATCAATGCCACCCGTCCGTGCCGTGGGACGATGGAGTCTCGCATGTTTCACCCGCTCGACCCGCTCGACCCTCGCGAACTTGTCGCGCCTCGATCGCCTGGGCCGCGACCGACATGCGAGGCGGGCGATGCCAGTGCTCGTGTAGCCTCCCGCGACGACTGGGGCGACGCTCGATGGATCGTCCCGGCCGAGCCGATCGCCGCTGGCGAGTGGGCGTGCTTCCGCAATGTCTTCACCATCGAAGCGCCGCTGCAAACCGCGCGGCTCCGCGTGGCCTGCGACAGCAAATACTGGCTCTGGCTCGACGGTCGGCTCGTCGTCTACGAGGGGCAGCTGAAGCGCGGACCGACCCCCTCAGACACCTACTTCGACGAGCTTGAACTTCCCGATGCGCTCGACGCTGGCGAGCACACGATCGCGGTGCTCGTCTGGTACTTTGGCAAGCATGGCTTCTCTCACAACAGTAGCGGCCGGTGTGGGCTGATCCTTCAGCTTGGCGACGCCAACTCGGCCTCGGAGACGGGCCAATCGACCGGAAGCGTGAGCGGTGAACATTGGCGGTCGATCCGACACCCCGCGTACTCGGCGGGCGTCGACCCGGTGCCGAACTACAGGCTGGCTGAGCCGAACGTCACGTTCGACGCGCGGCTCGAGCCGGCGCACTGGCATGATCCGCTGTTCAACGATGCGCGTTGGCCAGCAGCTGTCGACGCCGGCGCGCCACCGGCGGCACCCTGGGGCCGAATCATCCGGCGTCCGGTGCCGATGTTTCGCAACCATGGGGAGTCGACGCTCCTCGCGCCACCGCAGCCGCTCGTGTCGTCCGGCGAGCCCATCGTCTGTCCGCTACCCTTCAACTGCCACGCCCATCCCACGTTAGAGATCGATGCGCCTGCCGACGGGCTGGTGATCGGCGTCCGCACCGATAACTACCTTGGTGGGGGCGCGCCGAACGTCCGCGCGACCTACATCACCCGCGCAGGGCGGCAGTCGTACGAATCGCTGGGCTGGATGAACGGCCACGCGCTGCACTTCGACGTGCCGGCGGGCGTGACGATCCATCGCCTCGGTTACCGCCGAACCAGCTACGCGGCCGATTGGAGCGGGCGCTTCGCATGCGATGACGAGTTGCTCAACGAGCTATACGTCAAGTCGTGCCGAACGCTCGACGTCTGCATGCGCGACACCTATATGGACTGCCCGGATCGCGAGCGGGCACAGTGGTGGGGCGATGTCGTGATCCAGATGGGCTCGGCGTTCTACGCCTGCGACGCGTTGCAAACCCCGGCGCTTGGGCGAAAGGCAATGCGGGAACTGGTTGCCTGGCAGCGCGACGACGCGACGCTTTACTCACCCGTCCCCGCCGGCATGCCTCGGCCGGGCCGAGAGGAGGCAGACCGACTTGCGGGCTGCTGGGACTTCGAACTGCCGGCTCAGATGCTCGCCAGCATCGGCACGTACGGGTTCTGGACCTACTACCGCTATACCGGCGACATCGCCGCAATCGCCGAGGTGTATCCTGCCGTGCGGCGGTATCTCGCGATCTGGCGACTGGACGACCGAACCCACATCCTCGAACCCCGCGCGGGTGGCTGGGACTGGGTCGACTGGGGCGCCAACGTCGACGCCCCCGTATCGATCAACGCCTGGTACGCCCTGGCTTTGGTCGCCGCGGCCGATATGGCGGACCTGCTCTGCCTGCACGAAGACGCTGCAGGCTACCGCACGCTACACCGCAAACTACGCGCCGGTTTTCAGGCCGCGTTCTGGCGCGGTGACCACTTCCGCGGTGACGAAACCCTCCCGCTGCCCGACGACCGCGCGCAGGCGATGGCCGTTCTCGCCGGTTTCGTCGGCCGGTCCCAACGCGAAGGCGTCCTCGCGGTGCTGGACACCCAGCGCCATGCCGGGCCGTACATGGAAAAGTACATCGTCGAAGCGTTGTTCAAGCTAGGGGATTCGACGGCGGCGCTCAGGCGGCTTACCGAGCGTTATGCCGAGCAACTCGTTGGCGAGATATCGACGCTCTGGGAAGGGTGGAGCATAGGCGACGCCACCTGGGGCGGTGGAACCTACAACCACGCATGGTCGGGTGGCGCGATCACGCTGCTCCAGCAATACGTCGCCGGGATCGAACCGATCACGCCCGGCTTCGCCCGGTTCCGCGCCGCCCCGCAACTCGGCCCGCTTCGCTCGCTTCGTTCGACGGTGCAAACGCCGATCGGTGAGATTCGCGTGGCTATCGACCTTGATGAGGGTAGTGCCGTCCTCCATGTCCCTGTCGGCAGCGTTGCAGAGTTCCGATTCAGCGGCATCAGGAAGACGCTGTCGGCCGGTTCGCACCGGGTTTCCCTGCCTGATACGTCACACCCGCGCGTAGTGGCAACGCGCTTCACCGAAGAGCGCAGTGGTGGATGAGCGATCGCCAATGCACAGTCCGACCGCTAATCGTTCAGTCTCGAAGAACTTTCCAAACTCACCAACCATGCTGATTGCAAATCCAGATGTGTTCGCACTAGCCCGTTGGATCTCATCGCCATCGTCACAGGTGGGCAGCGGACCAACACCGCTCTTCCGCCGCGCCTTCCGACTGAGCGCGGTGCCAACCAGCGCCACGCTCCGCGTCTGCGGCCTCGGTCAGTTTGAGTCGCGCGTTAACAGTGCACGCGTTGGCGACGATGTGCTGGCACCCGGCTGGACGAACTATCGCAAGACCTGCCTCTACCTCACGCGCGACGTCACGACACTGCTCCGCACAGGCGATAACGTGCTGGCAATCCAACTCGGTAACGGCATGTACCACGTCCCCGGCGGCCGGTACGCAAAGTTCGTGGCGTCGTTCGGTCCACTGAAGCTAATCGCGCGGCTCGACGTGGAGCTTGCCGATGGCGGCGGGCTGACCATCGTCTCTGACGAAGCATGGCGCGTTGCGACGGGCCCGATCACGTTCTCCTGCATCTATGGTGGCGAGGACCACGATGCGCGACTGGAACCGCGCGACTGGGCTGAGCCCGGCTTTGATGACGGGGCGTGGACGCACGCCCGGATCACCGAAGGTCCCGGTGGCAAGCTGGTTGAGCAGGCGTACCCGTCAATAAGGGTCATGCAGACGTTCGCCGCGCGCAGCTTCACCAACCCCGCCGATCGCGTCCGCGTTTACGACTGCGGTCAGAACATGAGCGGCCGGCCCGCCCTGACCATTCGTGCCACCCGGCCTGGCGCGACGGTGACGCTCGCGACCGGTGAACAGCTCGACGCCGACGGTCGTGTGTCGCAGGTGAATACCGGCACGCCCGTCACGTTCACATACACGTCCGATGGCCGCGCGGCGCGGTGGGCACCGCAGTTCGCGCTCACCGGTTTCCGTTACGTCGAGGCGACCGGTGACGTCGACCAGATCGAACGCATCGAAGGTGAGTTCGTCCACTGCTCCGCCAGCGTCGTCGGCGACTTCGCGTGTTCGAACGGCCTGCTCAACCGCACGCACGCGCTGATCCTCGCTGCGATCAAGAGTAACACGCACAGCGTCTTCACCGACTGCCCGCACCGCGAAAAACTCGGCTGGCTAGAGGTGCCGCATTTGATGGGCCCGTCGATCCTCTACAACCTCGGCGTCGCGCCGCTGTTCGAGAAGATGCTGGCCGACATCCGGGATGCCCAGCACGCCGACGGATGCGTGCCGACGATTGCGCCGCAGTTCACCGTCTTCGAGCCACCCGACGGCACGCTGTTCAACGACTCGCCCGAGTGGGGCGCCGCTTGCGTGCTCGCGCCGTGGTTTGTCTACCGCCACACTGGCGACGTCACGATCGTACGCGACAATTACGAGACAATGTGCCGCTTCGTCGATTACATCGCATCCCGCGCCGGCCCCGATGGCATCGTCGCCTACGGCCTGGGCGACTGGTACGACATCGGTCCAGGTGAACCCGGGTACGGCAAGAACACCACGCTTGGCGTCACCGCCACCGCGGTGTTCGCCCAGTGCCTGCAGGCAATCACCCGCTTCGCCCGACTGCTCGGGCAGGACGACGACGCGATACACTTCGACCGACGCTTCGCAGCCGTGCGGGAGGCCTTTAACGCGCGCTTCTTCGATGCCAACGCTGGCCATTACGATCGCGGCAGTCAGACGGCGCAGGCGATGCCGCTGGCGATCGGCCTCGTTCCGCCCGGTGACCGACAGCGGGTGCTGGACACGCTCGTCGCCGACGTCCGGGCCCATCGCAATCACATTACCGCCGGTGATATCGGCTACCGCTACGTGCTGGCTGCGCTGGCGGAGGCGGGTCGGTCCGACGTGATCTTCGATATGCTCTCGCGCACCGATGCGCCGAGTTACGGCGCCCAACTTGCCACGGGCGCGACGACGTTGACGGAAGCCTGGGACGCCAACCCACGCAGCTCGCTCAACCACATGATGCTCGGCCACGCGGCGGAATGGTTCTTCCGCTACCTCGCCGGTATCCGGATCGATCTGGCCGCCACCGACGGCGCGCCGCAGGTGGTCATCGATCCGCACGCTGTCGGCGACGTCGCCTGGTGCCGCGCCCATCACGACGTACCCGCCGGACGAATCGCGGTCGCATGGGAACGGCACGGCGATCGCGTTACCGTCCGCGCGACGCTACCACCGGGTCTCCGCGCTGCCGCCTGGCGCAAAGGTAGACCTGAACCGCTGGACGCGGGCTGCCAAACGTTCGAAATACCGATTGATGGGCGAGCCGCTCAAATGCGGCGGCAAAGTATGGTGGCAACGGAAGCCACCGAACCTTCGGAAATAGTGGCTGCCGGCAGGCCCACCGAGCGAGCCTGAACGAGGCACGGCGGGAGCTGGCCAGGCGCCCGACTTATCGCGCGCGGAACGCCCGTCGGTGCGGCCGCCGACAAATGGCGATGAGCAGGTTCGCCGTCCCTTATGACGCCAGTTCGAGCACGATGCGGGCGATGTACTCTTGAAGCAGGTTGAGTTGATACGAGCGACTGTTGGTCGGCGCGATGTCGAAGCCGAGTTGCAGCAATTCGGCATTGTTCGAATCGAACATCCACAGCGCCGCCATAGATACGTTGCGCGTCTTTCGCGATAACGGTCGCAACGAATTGAGCTACCTTGTCACGCAGTCGATTGAGTATGTCCCCGGCTGCATTTCATGGGATTCACGAGGATCAGCAAGCTGATGGTGCCGATTGACGAGTTCCGAGATCGGTGGGATAATAAGGCTTTCCAACATGGCTGAACCGCCCAATGTATTATTCATAATCGCCGACGATCACGCGGCAAGGTTTCTCGGCGGCGTGACGAGCACGCAGGTGATCACACCAAACCTATCGAAGCTCGCAGCGCGGGGCACCTGCTTCACGACGGCGATGAACATGGGGTCGATGCACGCGGCCGTGTGTGCGCCCAGTAGGGCGATGCTGCACACCGGTCGTTCGTTGTGGCGGACCGGTGTGTACAGACCGGACACATAGGTGACACCTGTCCCGGGACATGGTTGACACTGGCCTCAGGGTCGCACCAGTCTCACGCTGGCGTCTCTCGTGTCCAGTTTGGCGATCGCGAAGCGGCTGAAGTAGACGTCGTGCAGGCCGTCGATCGCCGTCGCGCGGAGCGCGACGCGGCGGCCGGCGAAGGCTTCGCTGAGCTTGTACGTCTTGCCCCCAAGGCTCAGCTGGCCCACCGGGTTCAGGCTGCGCACCACGTCGCCGGCGCCATAGTCGGGCGGCTCGATCGTCGCGGGCAGCCGTCGCTCGCTCATTGTGTAACGGCTCGCGGGCGTGGCCATCGCCAGCGCCTCGTGCGGCCGGACGTGGTTGTACATCTCCCGCCAAGGGTCGAAGCAGGCCTGCGCGTCATCGAGGTCCCGCAGCTGACGATGCTGCAGCAGCTCGACCTTGAGCGTCTTGTGAAAGCGTTCCTCCTTGCCCTGGGTTTGGGGGTGATACGGACGACCATGGCTCACCGCGATGTCCAGGCCGTCGCGCTCCATGCGCCACACGACCCCAGACAGGCGCCTCAGGCCTGGCTCGACCGGTTTGACGACGACTCGATTGAGTTGCCCCCCAACGTTCTCCCCTGTCATCCGTTCGGTGTTGCGGACGGCATCCGTGACGAAACGCTGGCCCCTTACCCTCGCACCCCTCAAGCGATACGTCTGCACCGCAAAGAGTACTTTGCTATTCTCGGACACCTTGACGAGCAGATCGGACGCATCTTTGGCGCGCTACGCGCGCTCGATCTGGAACGGGAAACCATCATCGTTCACACCGCCGATCACGGCATCTCGCTTGGCGAACATGGGCTCATGGGCAAGCAGAGTCTTTATGAGCACGCGGTACGAGTGCCGCTGATCCTAGCCGGCCCCGGCATCGGCGCGGGTCGGAGGTCAGCGGTGCCGACGCTGATGCAGGCAATTCACCCCACGCTGTGTGACTTGGCTGGGATTCCACCGGCCGACACGGTCGAGCTAGCAAGCCTCAAGCCGGAATTGGACGGCAACGTCCGATCCTCGCCCGATGCGCTTCTACTTGCCTACGGGGAAACTCAGCGGGCCATCCGCACCGACACTAATAAGCTGATCGTGTATCCCGTTCTCGGGCAGACCGAGCTGTTCGATTTGGCTGCCGATCCTTGGGAGGTGCAGAATCTCGCTGAAATGCCCGCATACGCAACGATCCGTCGCCAACTCGAGCAACAACTTGCGACGTTGCGTCAAGAGTTTTCCGATCCCACGCTAGAACAACGTTCCGCGTAGCCCAAGGTGAAGCCATGGAACACATCATCCTCGACACCGACCTGGGCGGCGACGTTGACGACCTGGGCGCGCTGGCGGTGTTGCACACGCTCCTCGCGGACGGACTTTGCAAGTTGCTCGGCGTGATGAGCGTCACGCCGCAGAGCGGAGCGGTGGAAGCGATAGTCGCAACCAATCGCTTCTTCGATGGCGGAGATATCCCGGTAGGGCGGCCACCGTGGGAGATGCGGTCCGAAGGCAGCTACGCCGACGCGGTGGCGCAGGCCGCGCAAGTATCCCTGGACATGCGGGACGTGCCGCTGTCGACCGCGCTCTACCGCCGGTTGCTGGCCGATGCGGCAGATGCTTCGGTAACGATCGCGACCATCGGCCCGTTATTTCTGCTCGATCAGCTTCTCGCGTCACCCGCCGACGCCGTCACAAAGTTGACGGGCTCACAGCTCGTGAAAACAAAGGTGAAGCGTGTGGTGATGATGGGGGGCTTCCACCACAGTGCCACCACGAAGCCGGAGACGAACTTCGCCGCCTGGGGCGTGCGGGGTGTGACGGCGCGCGTTTTGGCGACGCTGGAGTGTCCGGTCGAACTTTGCACGTTCGAGCTCGGCGCGATCGAGCACGGTTACGGCACCGGCGAACGGCTGGCGGAATTGCCCTTGTCCCACCCAGTGCGGGTTGGGTACGACCACTTCTTCGCCCACCCTCCCTGGTGGGTCAAAGGCGGCGCAACCCTCAACCGCCCCTGGTCGATCTGGGACCAAATCACGGTCCTGCACGCGGCGTTACCCAACAACCCTTGGCTCGACACTTCGTGGGACGAGTGCTGCCGCGTCGACCCGGCGGGCGGTACCACGTGGGCGCCGCGCGCCTCACGGCCCGCATCGCATGGTCGGCTCGTTAACCGGCTATCCCCGCGATCGCTAGCCACCGACGTGATCGAGCCGCTGATGTTGGGTCGGTTGCCCGATGGCTTCCGTGAGTAATTCGGTCAACGCGACGGAACGTCGGGTCGTTCGACTTTGTCACGATCGCACTCATCCGATGCCAGATCCCAACCTCCTGTTGATCTACGTTGACCAGATGCGGTTTGATGCGCTTGGCTGCGCTGGGAACCAGGAGGTCCTCACGCCTCACCTCGACGCACTGGCGTCGCGGGGCGTGCGGTTCTCACATTGCTTTGTGCAGCACCCCTTGTGCATGCCATCCCGCTACAGCATGCTGAGCGGGCGATACCCATCGAGCTTAGGCGTGACGCACATGGGCGTGCCCGTGCCCGACGATGCCGAGGTGTTGCCGCGGATGCTCCGCCGCCACGGCTACGCCACCGCGCAGATCGGCAAGCTCCACTTTCTGCCGCACGCCAACCGCGACCACCGCGCGCCGCATCCTTCTTATGGCTTTGATCACATTGAGGTGAGTGACGAGCCAGGTGTCTACGACGACGCTTATCGAGCGTGGGTGTCAAAGGCACCATCCAGAGGAGCTTACGCACATCGCCCAAGTCGCGCACCCCCCGGCTTTCGAGCGGTGGTGCGAGGTGATGGCGATCGATGACGGCATTGACCGACCGCGTGGCTTGGACCCCTACGCGACCCGGGCCTACCCAGGTCGCGAGGAGGCAACTCACACGTCATGGGTCACCGCACGCACCGAGCATTACTTGGAACTGCGCGCCGCGGACCGGCGGCCGTCCTGCTGCATCAGCGGCTATAACAACCCGCACTCCCCGCTGATTGCCCCGCAACGGTTTTTGGACCTGTATCGTGGCCGCGCGATCGCCCCATGGTCATTCCCGCCGGAACGCGAGGCCGAGCGGCTGGCCGCGGGCATCACCGACGAGCGGCTCGTGCAAGCCAAGGTGGGCTACTACGCGATGGTCTCTGAGGTCGACGAAGCGGTGGGCCAACTCGGGCGCACCCTCGACCGGCTGGGCCTCACGGATGACACGTTGGTGGCGTTTAGAAGCGACCACGGTGAGTTTCTTGGCGAGCAGCTGCGGTGGGGCAAGGGTTACCCGGCCCCAGACTGTGTCACGCGTGTGCCACTCATCTTCGCGGGGCCCGGCGTTGAGGGTGGAGGCCGCGACGTGGACCGTGTTGCCGAAGCGGTGGACCTGATCCCTACCGTCCTCGATGCCTTCGGTCGGACCCGTCCGCCCCTGCTTGAGGGCACGTCACGCTGGGCCGAACTACAGGGGCTCGATTCCCCTGGCGACGACGGGTTCGCATTGACCGAAGACACCGCGTGGAAGGCGCTGCGCACTCCGGGACACCGCTACATCCTTCACCGAGATGGTCGTGAGGAACTGTTCGACGTTCGGGCCCCCTTTGGCGAGTGCCGAGACATCAGCGCAGATGCGGGGGCAACGCAGGTCCTAGCTCGCCTGCGTCACCACTTGTTGACTCGCTTGTTCGCCAAAGAACGAGCATTGCCGCGGGCCTGGCCTTATTGATGTTTGCCCGCAGGTCGAACTAGGCGGGGGTTGGGCACCCCGAACGCCTATACTGATCATGTCTTGCTTGGTGTTTCGAAAAAGCCGCGGCACGCCGCACGGGCCAGCCAATCGGTTTCTTCTTTGTGGCGGGTAAATCCCGCGGTTGAGAACGTGGGGCGGCATGACCGTCAGCCGTCATCGACAGAACAAGGGGTCGTGGGCAATCGGCGGGGGGGCTCAAATGTCTGACGCTGGCACTCCTGCCCGTCCGCGCCCGCGGCTCCGCTTGACCATCCCTGGGCGCGAGGCGGGCGTTCGGGCGACGTTTGGACGCCAGCGCCGCATGTCGTAGACTGTGAATGCGAATCCGCAAGGGCGATTGGTCCCGTGAAGGTGACGTCCTGAGGCTTGATAGGAGAGTAGACCCGTGGCTGTGACGATGAAGCAGGTGGCCGAGCGGGCGGGCGTCTCGACCCCGGTGGTCAGCATGGTGCTGAGCGGCGCTGGCGTTCAACTTCTTCGGTGACGGTGTCCGGGACGCCGCCGACCCGCACGCGGAGGACGCATGAGCACCGCAGCGGCACATGACAACGTGTTGGAAGTGCGCAACCTCCAAGTCGAGTTCCGCTCGATCACCGGCGTCACCCAAGCCGTGCGCGGGATCTCGTTCGACCTGCGCCGTGGCAAGACGCTGGCGATCGTCGGTGAGAGCGGCAGCGGGAAGAGCGTGACGAGCTACAGCATCCTGCGGCTCATCCAGCGGCCTGGCCGCATTACCGGCGGCAGCATCACGTTTTATCCCGCCACCGGCCCGTCGGTCGATCTCGCAGGGCTGCGCGATGACGAT
>DASYHQ010000005.1 GCA_035998445.1 Tepidisphaeraceae bacterium
CGCGGGAATGGTCGCCACCACAATGGTGGGCGAACTTGTATCTGCTCGTCGTGCTGCTCTGCGTGCTACTCGCCGGCCTGGGCAGTTGGTGGGCCGTTCACGTTCTCGGCGGTGCGGCCGCAGCATAACCAGCCAATGCAGTGGACCGAGCCGGCGGGTAAGCTTTTTGTGGTTCGATAGCCGGCGCGGCGCCGGCTCGGCCACTGATCGGCATTACGTTATCCCACCTGCTTTGCGTCGTCTGCCTCACTCCGGGTGATCTGCGGCCCCGCAATGGTGGGTCCGATTGGAGGATCTGGGTTTTTGCCCCGGGGAACATGCGGAAACAAAGAGGCGGCGTGGCACTCTCGGCTAAGAAAGAAATGCCGTAGCAGGAGCGCCAGAACGCATTTCTGCCAAGAAATCTGCCAAAAAATCCCCGCTCACCGTCTCGCCTGTTAGGGTGGGCTACTGACGCTCCAGTCGCCTTTGTTCTATTAGCTCATCACCACGAGCGGTCAACTCTTTCAACCTCACCATGAGCTTGGGGAGGTCATCGGGTAAGACGTTCTGCATGTCAGTACAGAGCTTATTCATCTCCCTTGCCAGCGCCTCAAACATTTCCTCGGTGATTCGGCTCATCTCAACTCCATCCAGCGGCGTTCGGGCGGCAAGACGCAAGGTCAAGCAACTGGTACGTGGTTACGGCCCTTGAGGTTTGATCCATCGGGATTTCTCTACCCTTTGCCCCTCTTGCCCCGCACAACGAACTCGACCTTGCAAACCTCTGCGGCGACGGTAAAGTTCACGGCAACCGCCGAACGGTCCCCCGCCAGCTTTCCCCCCCAAGCTGGCAATCGTTCGGCGGTTTTTTTATTCGTCAGGTTCTGCCGCCAGCGTCCACATCATCGCTTGGCCTTTACCCGTTTCGGCACCTTTGGTAGGTCATCACGCATCAGGTTGTTCTTGAGGATGGCCCGGTAAGTTTCAGCCACCGCTGCGGCATCCTCACCGTCGAGGGCATCGGCAATGGCCATTAAGTCATCCATCCCGACGACGTACTTTTCCAACCCGAAAATGCTTTGCAGCGAGTCGAGGGTTTCCTGCAACGTCTCGAATTCCTCGTGCGTGTCGTCGCCCTGAGTCGCTGCGTCAAGTTCCTTCACCTCAGCCGCTAGGCCAGCGATGATCTTGACATCGAACTCGTTGACCGGTGCCGCCGTTGCTTTTCGTTTTGCCATTGGGGCAAGTTTATAAGCTGCGGTTTGACGTTGCCAGTTCACTCGGCTTTTCGCCTCATCCCCCTGACGATGTTGAACAACGTCAACAGGCCCACAGCGATGCCGACGAGGGCACCGCTGATTCTGAGGCCCTGCTCAAACTGTGTCATCGTGAGGCCGACAGCCGCAAGCGACGACGAAATACCAATGGTCGCTTGTGCGATGATGTGCTCACGGCTCATGTGCCCCCTGTTTGTCCACATATCTAAATAGCTTTCGATGGCTCGGTTGTCCCAATTTCGACTGCTGCCCACTTTCCAATTGGGCAACTCTCACCTGCTAAAGTCGTCTTGGCCTTCAAAACGCAACCGCATTTTGAGCAGGTGCATTTCCTCGCCGGCAGCAGCGGGCAAGGCTTGGCGTGCTCGCAACCACGACAGATACCTCGACGCTCCTCAATGATCGGCAGCGGTGCCTGCTCCAAACCGATGACGGCCTTCGTGAGTCCTACTGCACCCTTGGCCACCGTTTGTGCTGCTGATTTTATTTTTGACTTACATCCACACCCCATCATCCCCCAATTTAGATTCCATCGTCAGCACTAACCGTCACATTCGTAATGGTAGTCACGCCAAACGGTGCTTCAGGGCACTGGAAGAATGGCTCAGCAGGGATGTACACACCTTCTGGCGTGTCACCCGTTTCTTTGACGCCCCCGCCACGATCTCCAAAACCCACCTCCCACTTGCAATCCTCTATATACAGGTATGCTTCGGATATCTGCGTAAACCCGTACCAAAGACACGGGTTTGATGGGTCCACTATCTCAACTATTCCACTGGCGTCTCCCTCTATGATGCCGCCGTTGCAGTCATCAATCGAGTAGTGAAAGGAAACCACGTACGACGTAGCCAAACCGGTTGGGCACGTACACGGGGCAGGTGTAACCGGGTCACATTCCTCACACGTCGAAAATCGCTCTCCCGGCGAAACCGACCCGCCACCTTCGGGGCATGGCGTGCCGTCGCCTGGGCAGTCGCCACCGGTTGATGCGATGGTGCAGCGGCCATTCTGGCCAGCAACGTAGTAGCACTGGCCACCGATCTTCGTAACCGGCTTACCACTGCCACCACCGGCCACCCAATCCAAAACGTTGACGTAGCTGCCACTTGGCTGGCCCGTCTCGCAATTGATGAGCGGCAGGAAATCGAGGTCAGCGTTGCACGCCGTACACGTTTGGTAGATCGCATCGGGCGATGGGCTGCTCTCGATGTCGCCCGAATCCTTTAGGTACGTGACGACGTAACACTCGCTGCCGAGCCGAATCGTCTTGCCAATGAGGCCAGCGGCAATCGGCACATACTTATCCACCAGTTCGCCGGTCGAGCAGCACTTGAGCCGCAGTCGATTCGGCAAGGGAATCGGCGGTTTCTTCGGTGGCTTTGGTTTCGGTGTCGGCGTCGGCGGTTCCCCCGGCTCGTCAGGTTCTGGCTCTGGCTCAGGCTCTGGCGGTGTCGGTGGCGTCGGCGGGTCAGGCGGCGGCGGCGGGTCTGGCGGTGGGTCTTCATCGCCGTTGCAGATGTCGCACGACTCGTAACTATCGTCGGCGTTAGGGCACACCGATGCAGCACCGTCAGGTCGAGCCGTGTTTCCAGTGCCACCGCCGTGGCTGTAGCAAAAGCCAGCGTACGAAAAAATCACCGGGCCACTGCTACAGCAGTTCGATATCCACACTTGCGGTGGCTCACCGACACCGCCCTCACTGGCACACACAGAGGCGAGCGACCCCTTAACGCACCCGGCACAGGTGGTGCCCGATACACCGCCACCGATGACGTAGGCATAATCGGGAATCGGTGCCAGCGTCGAGGATGGCGAGAACGAATAGCACACGTCATCGACGGTGACGGTGATGTCGTCGGCAGGGATATCGGGTTCAGCGATCCACACATCAGCGACCGCTGCACCACATTGCCCCGAACATGGCGAGCCTTGAATGCCCATCAGCGGCGGGTCAGTCGGGTCAATAGGTTCTGGCGGGTACGTGAACAGTGCGGCAATACAGTCGTTGCAGTCGAGAAATGAATTCTGAGGGTTGATCGTCGTGGTACCACCAACCGGGATGGCTGAAATCGGCTCGTCAGGATCGACGTAATAGCACACCCAGTTCTTCAAGAATGTGATGGTGCTGTCAGGCAGGTCATCAGTCTTGACGTACAACTCTTCGGCATAGGATGCGTACGGCTGGCCCACGCACGGCAATGCCCTAATGCCTTTTTCGATGTGTGGAACGCCGCACAGACAGCTTTGGCAGTCATCGTATTCGAGCGTGGGGGTGCGAACGATGGCACTGGCACCGTCAGGCATCGTCACCGGTGGGTCAGTCGGGTCGATATACCAGCAACGCCCCGCCTCCTTAAAGTACCACACGGTCTCAGGCAGGCTGTCGAACGGTATCCATACCTGCGGTGCCTCTTCGGGGTTCGGCTGCTCAGGGCAAGCGGTGGCAAGCACGCCCTTCACACATGACTGACAGTCTTCATATGGGCTGCTCGACGGTGGCGTCACCAACGTTGCACCAAACGGGATATCCTGTGCGGTCTGAAATTCGTTGATCGAGAAACACCTACCGTCAACCTTGAACGTCACCTGCCCTTGTTCGGGCAAGTCGGCGTATCGCACCCAAACGTTTGGCAGGTTTTCCAGTGACTGATTGGCACAGATGGAAGCGGGTGCCCCGCCGTTACATGCAGGGCAATCGGCGTAGGTGCCGTTAACGTACACGACTTTATGAGCAGGCGTGATGACCACGGGAGTGCTGCCCAAGTTGAATGAGTAGCACAACCCGGCGTACCTGAAATATCGAACGCCGACGTAGCCCACGCCCTGCATACGCACGAGCAGGTTGGCAACCACGGCCTCTGGTGGCGATCCCTCGCAGGGCGTTGCTACGTGGCCATACTGGATAATGGGTGGCGGGTATCCACCGCCGCCCCCACCGCCCCCGCCCCCGCCTCCCCCTCCACCGCCACCTCCACCACCGCCATCAGGAGGTGTTTCGGGATTGAGGCAGGTTTCGCAGTCAACGTAAGGGGCAATGCTTTGCAGCCACACGTCGCCCCGTGGCGGTTTCTGTTGCTCACCGTTCGGGTCGATGGTGTAGCACCAGCCGTAGAACTTGAACACGGCCCCGAACTCAGGAATCGCTTCATGCTTGACCCACACGGTTGGCGCTTGATCGGCCAACTCCTGTGGGATGGGGTTGCCTTCCTCGTCTTCATCCAAGCACAGAGTGGCTTGGATGTACGAGCAGCACGCCTCGAAATCGCATGTATAAAATATCCCCGGCATAGACCTCTTTATGGGCAATTACCTTCAGGTGCCGACACACCGTTTTCGTAGGAGAAAATCCAAACGAGTACGTCGTTGCAGTCCTCAACCAACGTGGCCTGCACGACGGGATTCCCCTGCACCGGTTGAAGGCTGTAGCCCGGTGGCAGCGTCGATACGTTTGTCGAGTTGCCCTGTACCCCGCTGTCACTGTTGTTCGCCTCAATCGAGTTGTAGGCCACTCCTAGATCGGCGTGCGTGTTTCCATCGGGCACGTCTTCCCACATCCCATCATCAACGAGTTGGCTTTCGACCCATTGATATTTCCATCGATTCGTTGCACCGGTGATCGCTGCGTAACCGGTGATCCTGATCCACATCGAAGGGCCAGCCTGTTGGTTTGCCCGTCGCCTGCCACCGTGCTGGCGAGTTTGCGAATTGACGTAGATGGCCGTGGGCGTGTTGACGACGCCCGGCCCTTTGATGCTGTCGATTTTCTTTCGCAGCCGATTGAACTCACGTTTATCGGCCTCTGTGAAAACGTATTGCGTCAAATGATTACCCCCGCAAAAGCCTTAGCTTTGTATCGCTTGTACAGGAGGTATTTGGCGTCAGCGGTCCCCTCGATGGTCGCACCCGTAGGCGTACCGCCGGGTCGAGCGACAGGCGTGTACTGCTCACCACCGTCACGTACCTTTAGCGTCGAGTCGAGCGGCTTACCGGTGCCGTCGAGCAGCTTGTCGTTTGCAACGTATTCGCCCTGATCGGTACACAGTGAGCCATTCTTGACGCCCTCGTCGTTGTACCAACCCGATGACCCTTGATCTAAAATGCGGCACTGATGCGGCTGCGTCGTGCTGATCTCGGCCAAGTCCCAAATCTCAAATGTTCGAGTGATGGGGACGTAGCTATCGGTTGCCTTGTACATCCTCGCAGGTGCGATGCTCACGCACTTCACTGTGCCAGCGGCAAACGTGACGGTAGTGCTATTGGGTTGATCGACCTCGATGGAGTCGCTGTTGACCGTGTTGATGTACGGCTTGTAGCCAGCGTAGTTGTAAAACTCTTCGTTGGTCGTGATCGTCAGCGTGCTGTAGACGTAGGTGCGGCTCGGCGGGTTCGCAGGAGCATCACCAGCACTATTTAGGACGGGGTTACCGTCGATGTCCCGGTCAAACGGTTCGCTGACAATGTTTGGCGACCACGAAATTTCAGCCGGTGCGTCGAGCGGGTCTGCGTCATCCTCTGGCGTCTGCCAACTGCCGTTGGGTGGCACCGAGTAAACGGCAGTGACCTCGTGTACGCCAAGGCCAACGGTGCGGGGCTGAAACGTCTTGAGCTTCAGCGCCTCCATGTTGAGGTGCGAAGAGTTGTAGTTGATGTTAAAGGCTGACCTGACCGCAGAGACGGCACCGAAACCGTCAGCGGCCCCCACCACGTCGAACGCTCGATTAAACGTATTGCCGTTAATCTCGGCATCGAGCGTACCACCGATGTTCGACCATTTTTCAGTTGCTACTGCTGGCATTCACCCCCTTACTCAAGCACGCCTGCGGTCAACGTGATTCCCTGTGTCTGTCCCCGTTGCCGATACTCGACGAGGTAATCGCCGAACATCTTGTTCAGTTCCTTTTGCAGCTTTTTCGATTCTTCTGTGTGTTTGCTTGTCGCCTTGGTCCAGTCGGTGCTAGCCTTTTCGCTCATCGCAGCAGTGACGCCTGTAAGCGTGCGAGACTCGGCAATCTCAAATTTGCCCGAACGCTGCGGCGGCGGCTCTTCTGCAACTGCGGTATCGAACGCCTTGCCCTGCAAGCTCACCCACTGTTGCAGCATCGTCGTCATCTCGTTCTTCTGCTCAGCGGTGGCGTTGGGGTTCTTAGAGAACTCTGTGACCTCTACCTGCCGTCGCCTGAATTCGTCTCTGATCGACTCAGCCTCAATCTGCCGTCGTGCCGTAGTGCGTTCGGTCAAGCTCGTCGAGGATTCGGCGACCTGCTCAAGGATGTCCTTACGCTGTTGCTTGATCTGCTCTGTGACGGCCATCTGCTGCGTGACGGCCTGCCCCTTGATGCCCTCCTGCGCTGATCGCTTGGCCTGCTCTGCGGCCTGCCGTTGCTCAGGAGTCGCAGCGGGATTGTCGAGGATCGCCTGCTGCGTCTCGATGATCGTGGTGAGGCGTTCGTACTCCTGCCGAGACGACTTGATCGTTTCGAGCCGCTTAAGCTCAAGCTCGGCAGAGCGGTTGCCCGCTGCGGCCTGCTGCGTCAGTTGACGGGTGCGAATGTCCTCAAGCTGCTGCTTGACGAGGGTCTGCTTTTTTTCCTCAACGCCACGCTCAATCGTGTTGATCTGAATCGTGGCATTGGCCTTAAGGCCCTCAGCGATGAATGCCGGTGCCGTCTTAAGCTGTTCTTCAAGTTGCTTTTCGATGGCCTTGCGTTTCGCCTTGGCGTTCTCATCGACGAGCAACAACTCAGCCTCTAAATCCTTACCGAGTGCCTTGAGCCGATCTGCCCGCTGCTGAACTTCCAGCGACGCCGTTTCATCGCTGTACTTTTCGATCATGCCAGCGGCCTTGTCGGCGTGCTCCTGTCGCAGCTTATCGACCTCAGCGCCCTGGGCTGCGATCTCAGCCCGTTCAACCTCAGCATACTCCCGGCGTATTTTTACAACTTGCTCCTCAGCGGCCCTGTTGATCGACGCCTTGGCAGTCTGCTTTTGCTCGTCGTCGAGCGTGTCATCATTGATGACGGCCTCGACCTGCTGTTTGCGTTGATCCTCGACAGCAGTAACGGCGTCGTCTCGCTTCGTGCTGATGCCCTTGAGCTTGGCCCTTGAATCGAATTGCTGTTGTAGATCGGCACGTTCGGCATCGTTGTCGGTGGTGGCGAGCTTTCGGCGTTGGTTGGCCTGCGTCACCGACTCTGCGATTTCCTTCTGTAGCTTTTGCTGTTGCTTGAGCAGGCCAAGGCGGTAGTCGATGAGGGATTTTTGGAGCTTGGCGCCAGCGTTGATCTTATCGATCTCTGCCTGCTCGCCGGTGATGAGTTCCCGAATGTTTTTGCCAGCGGTCGCAAACCCGCCGATGATCGGCAGGCTTTCGAGTAGCGATTGCGTGAGGCCAGCGGCATCGGTCTTGCCGTCCCTCAGTGCGTCACGCAGTTCGATGGCCTTGCCGGTGACGTTGGCCAGTCCCTCGCCAGCAAAGCCGACGAGGCCACCCTTTAGCACCTTGCCAACGGCGTCATCCTCACCGAGCTTGTTGCCGACGCCTTTGAGCCGGTCGTCTAACGACGATTTAGGGGCGTTGACATTGGCAGCGGCAGCATTGACCTCAGCGAGCTTACGCTTGAGTGCGTCGGCAGAGGCACCGGCTTTCTTAGCTTCAGCGCTGATGCCGTCCCGGCCTCTTATCTCGACTTCAAGAGTTTTCTTACTACTCATGCTTGGCCTCCCACTGTCGCCACTCACGTGAGACGACGTTCAACGCATCGACAAACGATTGCGTCTGTGCGAGGCCATTGCCATCCTCTGGCAGCACGTTGTTTTCGAGGTACTGACGTACCCAAGAAAACATATCCCACGCCTCATCACTCACCTGCTGCCGAGCACACGAGGTCAGCATGACATAGCCGTCGTCGCACTGGTTGCACCCCCTGCCGTAGCAGGTGACGCATTGCATATCGGTAGGCTCAGCCGGTGAGGGGCAGTCGCCTACGCACTTGCCTTTGCCGTCGATTCGGCAGAGTTCCCCCCAGTAGATTGCCGTCGCAAGGCAGAGACTTTTTTTTCGTTCTCACTCAATCGCATCTCGATGACGAGATGCTCGACAAGCTCGATGACATCATCGAGCGTCAACACGCTTTCGAGCTTGCCGATGCTGTACTCGACAGGCCTACCATCGGCATCACCCACGTTACGCCACCCGACGAGGATCATGCCGATTGCGGCAAGGCTCTTATCAATAGTGACCTCCTCATCGCTCGCCTTTTCGGCGTCGATGAGGAGCCGTCTGACCTGTCGATACTCTCGGCAGGTCACAAACCGGCCAACGAGGGCAGGCCGCACATCCTGCGGCTTGTCCCTGTCGGCCATCAACACGTATTCAAAAGTTTCTGATGATGAGACTGATAACCCCACCCGGCCCCCTTAACTGAATGCGATGACCAACTCGGTATCAGGCTCGTCGTTGTCACAAGTCAGCCTGAATTCGGCATCGTTGGTGACGAGGCCATCACGGTCGCCCTCCTGCACATTGATGTACTGCAATGCAGGTGCGGTGATGGTGACGATGTTGTTGGCCGTCGCACCGATGACGAGGTTGAGTGCGGCGGTCGTGCCAGCCACCCAAGCTGCATAGATGCCGTCAGCGGCAACCGTCAACGATTCGGGGTCGATGTTGCCCGTGAGGTTTCGCTCGGTCACGACGGCACGGTCATAACCGGTAACGTCGGTGATGTCCTCGACGAGCTTGAGGGTGTTGTTGGTGGCGAGTTTCAGCGTCGAGATTTTCTTGGTGCTGCCACCGATGGTGAACGTGGCACCAGCGGCACGAGGCGGTATGACTGCGTATGCAGGCAATGCCAGCATCGCACCATCAGTGACCGCTGCCCAAATGCCAGTGAACTCGAAATTAATTGTTCCACGCACGCCACTGGTAACGTCAACGGTAAACGTTCCCATCGCACCGGCCATCTTTTTGACGATGCCATCCTGATAGCAACCGAAAGTGACCGTCTTATAGTCGGCGGGGTCGCTCGTCGGCGAAAACGTGGCGGTATCCTCGACCATACCGCAACCGAGCAGCAAGTCAGCCCATTGCGGCACGGCATCAGCACCGCCGCCAGCCAGTTCGACGCCAAAGGTGATCTTGGCACTGCGAGCGCCGCCAGTGCTGACGAGGCGACTCAGCGAGCCGGTCGCAAACCGGTCGGTCTGTGGAATGTCGTATTGGATGATCGGGTCGATTGACCAAATACATTCAGCGGCGGTCAGCGTCTCAGCGGTCCCCGGCGTGGTTTCGAGCTTGAACGCCAGTACACGGCGCTTTTTCAGTTGTGGCATCATCCCCCTATGTCTTTATGTATGTATGTCCTGCTCCACCTGTATAAATAGCCAGCGACGCCCACCTGTCCAAAGTCATCAGGCCGATGCGGGCAATTCAGGATGGTCGAGGATGTGTCGGTAACGCACGTCAAAGATGGCCGTTGTCCCCGCATACTCCCCTTGGACAGGTGGGAAGTAGAGCATCGGCCTGATGAGCGTGTCGATTGCCAGCCCGCCCCGTGTCGTGTCTGCGGCTAGAGCTTTATGCAGGGCCATCGCAACCTGATTGTTGTAGGTGTCGATTGGCGTCTCGTCGTCGTCGAGCGGGATGACGTACGTCACCACGGCGTAAGGCTGCAACCATCCTGAGTATCCCATCACCGATGATTCCTCATCCTCGACGGGCGAAAGCTGGTGAATGATAGACTTGAGATGTCTAGGTTCGTTGACGGCCTTAGCACGATGCACGTCGAGCTTGATCTCGTAACCGTTCTCGGTGGTGATGGCCTGTAGGCTCGTCAGTACGTTCTCGCTGATTCGTTCAAGTACACTTATCATTTCCCCCCTGCTGCGATGGTCGCCAATGCCTTGTCGATTGCGGCCTGTAGTATCTGAGTATGCATGCCACTGTTTTTCTGGGCATGCGTTGTAAAGTCGAGGCGGTCAACCTGATTGATGGCCTTGCGAAAGATCGCCAGTATCTCGGTACGGGTGCCCTTGCGAATCTTGCCAGTCTTGGTCAGGCCACCGACCTCACGAATGATGATCGGCCCCCGAGGTGTCGGGATGATCTTGACCTCACCGCTGGCGAGCATCTGCCTGATCTTGTTGGCCGAATACTTACGGCCCCCGTTGGCTTTCATTCCTGCCTCAGTCAGGATCGGCATTGCCTTACCTTTGGCCCTGACCTGCCCGCCCGTCTCAAAGATCGGTGCCGCTTTCCACTTGGTGTATTCAGACACGAACAACTGATCGAACGTCTCGACCTTTGACGGGTCGCTCGCACGAAACTTGAAGGTGTTCCCAACCTTTTTACTCTTAAACTTGCCGACACCGCCGGCACGAAACGTATCGATGTCATACCTGCCGATGTCCCGGTATCCCTTGGCCAGTTCCTTCAGTAGCACCTTGGGCGCTGTACGCATCGCTTGGGCCAGCCCGTCAAGCTGCATGAGGTTGATATCGCTGCCCATCATTAACGAACCCTCAGCGTGTGCATGCCTGCATCAGAGTTGACGACAGCGGTAACGAGTAGCGTCTTAGCGGTGCCGCCGTACACCGGTGAAAACGTGATGGTATCCCTGCCGTGTTGTACGTTGACGATGCCGAGATTTGCATCGTTGTAGATACATATCTCGGTGAACGTCGCCAGCGTCCTGCCATCCTCACCCACCTTTGTGGGCAGGCTGCGATTGACGACGGCCCTGATGGTCTTGCTGTCACCGCTGAACTCGTTGTAGGTAATCGGCTCTGCGAACTCGTTGATGAACGTGTCGGTGTCATGGCTCAGTTGAATCATGAAATCGCTCGACGAGTCGGGAATGCTCGTGATGCCTGACCACGAGAACACGCCCTCAGCAATGACCTCATCGTCGGCCTCGACGGGTTCGGCCCCGATCTGCTCGTAAAGGGTCACGAGGTACGAGCCGTTTGAGACGAGCGGGAAGTCGCCGAAATACTCGTCGGTGTCTGCGTCGAGCGTCAGCGTGATTGCGTAGCTCGACCAATCGGCATCTACCTTCGTGACGAGGCTCGTACCGCTGATGTACTTGCTGTCAGCGACTCGATAGGCGACGAAATACATCGGGTTCGCACCTGCGTAATCCTCACCGCTCAGTATGATCTCTCTCCCCATCCTCCCCCTTACTCAGTGACCACTGTTTCCTGTACCTCTTTGAGCGTGATGACTGCTGTGCCGTCTGGATTGATGACGTACCCATACTCAGCAGGCACCACTGAGCTTTCCTCACCAGTTACGTCAGAGATGAACGTGGCGAGCTTTGAAGACAGTTGAAAAAGCTCAGCAGCATCAGTGCCGTAAGCCTCTGCCATAGCCATCGGCGTGTGACTGCGATTGGCCCAAAAGCCACGGGCCAGCATCCCGTATTGGCTCTTGACCATGTTCAAGAATCTCTGGATGTGTTCCTTGTGATCCTCTACCGCTTTGGTTGCTGTGTTATCGTTAATTAGAATCGCCATTGTCTTATTTCCTTTACGCTGAAATTGTTAAACCACACACCTTACTTCACCCGTTGTGGTCACGTAGAACGTACCGACTGCCAACCCACCTGTAATCGCTGCTGCGTTGGTATTGTATTTGGTGGCGGTGTATCGCTCTATCCTGCCGCCATCCATATACAGCGTGCCGCCACCTGAACCCAAATCGCCCATCTGGATCGTGCCACCGTCAACAAACAATGTGCCACCTCCAGTACCATCGCCAAAACCCATAAACAGATTGTAGCCGTTCTGATTTAGCGTGCAGTTCTGAAGATAGCCACCCTCGCCACCACCGTCGATAATGCCACCGTTCATCGCAATGACGCTGCCAGACGACGATGACATTTCAAGCGCAAAGCACTGGTAAATCGCACCATTACCCATATCAATCGTGCCACCGCTTGCGTTAAGCGTGCCGCCGCTTAAATCGCTTGTGTAGTTGCTGTCTGGGTGCAACAAATAATCGGTTTGGCTTGACACATATGCGGTATTTGCGTTACCTGCTTCATATGCAAAGAAACATTCACCGCTGAACGTGCCAGTACCGCCTGCCGTGATAGACCAACCGTCACCTGTAATATCGGTAACGCCAGTAATGCTACCGCCATCCATGTACAGCGTGCCGCCGCCTGATCCGGTGCCATCATTCATATTGATAACGCCACCGCCCATATAGAGCGTACCGCTGCCGTTGAATATGAGCGTCCCACCCGAACCCATCTCAATACCGCCGTTGAAATAGGCAGTACCATTTACACCAAGCGTATCAGTTACGTTGGCTTGATAGGCAACCAACTGGCCTTCAGCGGTGATGTCACCTGCTGTCGTCACGTTGCCGCTGCTGTCGGTCTGGAACACGTAACCCGCACCGTCCACGAAATGCGAGAAGCCCGACGCAGCATCGACGCCGATCGAATCGTAAGTGGTGTTCAGATACATCTGACTCGACGAAAGGCCACCAGTAACGAACGATCCAAGCGTGATGGCACCAGCCGTCAGCGTTCCACCATCGAGATTCAGCGGGCTGGCAGATGTGCCTTGGAGCAGACCGTAGTTGGTCAGTGCATCCTTGATGTCGGTCGTGGCCGATTGACGAGCTACGGGAGTGCCAGCATTGAAGAAACTCAGAGTTGAACCGTTGTGGTCCAAGGCTCCACTGACGGTCACGTTGCTGTACGCAAAGAACGGGTCGTAAACGTCCACGTAGGCGTTGGGGGTATCGACCCTCAACGAGCCAAAATTTTTGAGGCCGCTGGTGGCCGTGATGGCACCTGCTGTGACAGTCCCCGTGAACGTGGGCGATGCTAAAGGTGCCTTGGCATCCAATGCCGTTTGCAGGCTCGTCACCTGAGAGATGGGGATATCGCCTGACAGTGTTGATGCGATTGATGCAGTGCCCGCCGTGTTTGCGTACGAGGCTGTACCCGCCGTTGACGCAAACGTCGCCGATGTGGCAGAGGTGGCCGTGGTGGCGTTACCAGTGAGCGAACCAACAAACGTGGGAGCAGTGACGGTCCCCGTAAACGTGGGGCTTGCCAAGGGAGCCTTGGTGTCGATGTTGGCTTGGAGATTTAGCAACTCGTCAGAGAGGTAAGCCACTTCGCCCATCGTGTGACCGTGGAGCACGTTGGCTTTGTCGGTCAGGAGCGTGTCCACCTGAGCCGTGGTATACGCCCCCACCTGTGAGGCCGTAGTGCTGTGTGGGTTTGATGTGTTGCCCGTATGGGCCGTCAAGTCGCTGAGTGCTGCCTTGCCGTCAAGCTCCCCTTGCAAGCTCGTAACTTCGGCCTCGACGTTATCGAGGTCTACCTGATCGGCTTTCGCTGCCACCGTCACAGCTAACGCATCAACCGTCGATGTGGCTGCCTTCGTATCCACCAGCGTCGAAAGCTCGTCAACGTCGCCCTGGGCGGCCTTGGTGGCGACGGTAGTGGTAAGCGTATCGAGGTCGTCATCGGTGGCGAACTCGTTGGCGTTGCTGCCGCTGTCAGTCAGGTTGCCATCGGCGTCGAGGCCAGCGAGGTTGCCAGCGGTCGCACCAGCAACCTTGTCGGCCTTCCCTGTCGCCTCGACGACTGCCGGCGTTTCGTTCTGCCACTTGCCGCTCGTCTGGTTGTAGGTGAGCACCTGTCCATCGGTTGGGTTAGTAACCCCAACGTCGAGCAGTTGAATGAGTCGTCGGTACACTCTGGCAAAGATCATGGCCCCCCCTAAGAAAACAGCACCGGCGCTCTTAACGCCGATGCTGTTAGATTTGCTCACCCCCCGATGGATTAGGCAGCGTTGCTCAAGGTCGCCTTAACGGCACTCTGATAGCGACCGGGGCAGGCACCACGAACGGCGTCGTATGCAAACAGCACCTTGCGATGCTCCCGTGCATATTCTGACTCAGGCCCAAGGGCGATTGGCTCGGCAACCACTTCGCCAGCGATGACGGCCTTGACGGCACCGTCGTTACGCAGCATGTAAATGCTGTCGCCGGTCAGAGTCGGCACGAAGATCGGCTTGACCTTGACGCCACCGTCAGCGAGTCCCTGCAACGGGTTGTCACTGAGGTTGCTCAGGCGTTCGTTGCTGACGGCCTTGATGGCTGCGGTCCACTTTTTCATGTCGCCGACGAGCAGCGTCACGCTACGGCAATCCTCACCGTTGGCCTCGTCGCCCTGACGGTCCTTAAGGCCGATCAGGTGAGCGAACAAATCGAGGATGACGTTGGCCATTTCCACGTCAGTCGGCGTCAACTTATTCGCAACGGCAAGCGTCGAGATATCAGAGGCCGTCACGAGGTTTTTCTGCGTCTGAGCACCCGACAGAGTGTACGGGTGGTCGGTGTCGAAAAAGTTCTGCCCGTCAGAGCAGATGCCGTTAGTGGTCAGCACAGCCGTAACCAACTTGTTGAACTGGTATCGAGCCTTGCGGGCAAGTTCACGCACGTTGTTCTCGAAAATCCCGATGGAATCCAAGTTGTAGTTATCGAGCGGGTATTCCACGCTCGACTCGTACGGTGCCGAAGTCAGCGTAATTTCGAAATCAGTGGGCACGTTCTTTTGGCGGGTGCCGCTGAACGCAGCCAGATTCGGCACGCTTTCCATGCCGGGGATGATCGTGCTGAGCGAGTTCAGCCCCGTGTAAATGTTCGCCACATCGTTCGCCCACAGCCCATCGAACGGGCCGTTGTACGCATCCATAAATGCGCCGATGTAATTCTTAATATCAACTGCCATTGTCCCCCAATCACTTGTTTACTTGTTCAACTCGTACAGCTTGTACGAGGCGTAATTCGCCTTGCTACCAAACTGTTTCTGCAACTCTGTGCTTGCGTCCCATTCCCGCTCGAACTCCTCACGGGTGCTGGCAACGCCATCACGCTTAGGAGCAATAGCCACCGGCTCTGCTCCCACCGACACGCCGCCACGCAGCGAATCGTTTTCGTTCTTGAGCAGGGCCGCATACTCTGCGGTTGCCTTGCCCAAATCGTGCCCCTTGATGTACTGCTCGACGGCGAAACTTGGCCGATCTTTGCAGAGGCTCACAAGGGCCTTGAATCGTTCCTGCTCGTGTCGCTGCGCCTCAGCGTATGCGTCGGTAGCAGCGGCTTTGATCTTCGTTTCGATGCTGGCCTTAGCTTCGTCGTCTTCGTCCTGCTCAGCCTCTTGATCCTCGTTTTCCTTTTCGTCTTCGTCGTCGTGTTCGTCATCCTCGACGGTCACGGCAACCTCGACCTCGACGCTGGCTTTGGCTTTGGCTAGTTCATCGCTCGTCAGTTCGTTTTCAGGCATCTTGATTATTTCCTTTACGTCGTTCCCACTCAGTTTTCTGATTACGTTTTCGACGGTATCGATACCGTCGATAAGGCCCATCTTTAAGGCGTCACTGGCAACCCAAACTTGGCCCGTTGCGACGTTCAATGCATCGCCTTCACTCATTCCCCGCCCCGTCGCCACGGCCTCGACAAACAGCGTGTACACGTTGTCAATCGTTCTTTGCACGTCGGCAAGCTGCTCATCACTGATCGGCAGTCCCTCGACGCCCGTACCCTTTTGGCTACCAGCCTTGACGAGCTTCGGCACGATCCCGGCCTTTTCGTACAGCGTGCTCGTGTCGTACATCACGGTGTACACGCCGATACTGCCGACGAACGCCGTGCGGTTCGCAAACACTTGGCCGGCCTGCGATGCCACCCAATAGGCTGCACTCGCACCAAGGTCAGAGATATATGCCGTCACCGGCTTTCGCTTGTTCGCCGCTGCAACGGCCTGAGCCAGTTGATCGGTGCCGCTGACCTCACCCCCCGGTGAGTCCACATAGATACAAATAGCCTTCACCGACTCGTCGTCCAAAGCGGTCGAAAGATTTTTCAGCAACTCGGTCGTAGCGGTGCCACCAAAGTATTCGAGGTAGATGTCGTCATACTTGGCGACGAGTCCCACGAGGGTCATTACGGCAACGCCGCCGATGACCTGATAAGGCTCACGCTCCTGCGGTTCGGCCTGTGCCTGTTGTGGTAGCTCTGCCTCAGCCATCGCCATGAGTGCCGGCTCGTGCATCGCCCATAGGCTGCCGTTAATCAATTTGTTCACGCTGCCTCCCCTCGTTGGTCGAGCGTCTGCATGGCAGCGCTGTGATATATCGGGATGCCACCGGCACGCAGGGCGTCGAGTTCGGCCTTACGCTGCGTCACCATCTCATCCCAATCCTTACCCTGACTCGTCAGCACAGATGCCAGCGTCTCGGTGCCAACGTCAATGCTCATCTGCATCGCTTGCAGTTCCTTGATCGGGTCGAGGTACGGCCACTGTGGTGCAATCCAGCGATGCTCAAACGCATCGGGTCGTGCAGGCAGTTGGCCGTCGTTGATGAATTTGGAAACTCGCCATCGGTAGATGCGAGCGAGATACCTATCGGTCATCAGCTTTTGCATCGATTCGAACGATCGATAGGCTTGGATCATCGAGGCCCTAGCACTCGCATAGCTCGTACGTGAAAAGTCGAGCAGCACGAGTTCAATCGGCATACCCAAGCTAAGGCCCAAGAGACGCATGAACATGGTGAGGGAGTCAGGGAAGCTCTGTTGCGGCTGGCTTGGGTTGATCGTGGTGATGCTTTCGCCCGGTTCAAGCACCGGCATCATGCCCGGCTCAAACCCCATCTCTCGCTGCTGTTGTCCCTGTCGGTTGCCGGTCGTGCCCAAGTTGTTTAAGAATTGGTTCGGCTGTGCTTTGGTGATCGCAACGCCGAAGCAAGCGGCCATTCTCGCTGCGACGATGACGGCCTCGATATACCCGTCGAGTTGATCGAATAGCCCAAAGCTCTGCGTGAATGCCGACTCGCCACGAACCTGATTGAGCCGCTTAAGGCGTGGAAGGAAAACGAAGTCGTTTGCGTCAACGGCTCGGTGTACCTCGTTGCCGTTGGTCCCGACAGCAGCGATGAAAAAGCGAGTAGGCCGGTTGTATTGATTGAGTCCAACGCCGTCGATGATGCTGTCGTCGTTGCGACCGGTAGGCGTAGAAATCAGGTCAGATTCAATGGCCTGCAATCGGCCCTCTCGCAGGAGGATGCTGCCAACGTCGCCGTCACGAATGTGCGAGCGAAATACAAGCCGCTGATGCTCGGCCCACGTTAGCCCCGTGATGTCGGCGGTATCGAACCAATCGTAAAACAGGCCCTCTGCCTTTTTGTTCCATTCGTTGTCATCGGTGGTCGATTGCAGTTCGAACCCGGTGCCGATGACGTTATCGACGCAGCGGTTGAGCAACCCGTCAGCAATGATGTTGTTTCGCTCAAGCTGCCTCGCACGATTACGCATCTGCGACAGTGCGTAGGAGTTTGCGATCTGATATTGAATGCCCGATTGCGTCGAGCCGGGCCAAGCGGTCGATAGGCGTGTCGGCACGGCACCGCTGTAGCTGCCGAGTATCTGGCCTGCTGTACGTGCCTGCTGTCGCTTGGCCCCCCACGTAGGAGAGACGAAACTGATTGTGCTATCGAGCCAGTTCGATTGCCCCACCGCCCCCCTTACTTAGTTGAACCGGGCCAGCACGATGCCGGTTCCTGTTTCGTCGTCTTCTGATTCGGCCTGCTCTTCACGGGCGATCTCGTTTTGCAACCATGCGATGGTTTCACGTACTTCGCTCAGGCTCGCACGGGTCAGGCTGCGACCGCCGGGCATCGTGTACGCCTGCCCCGTCGAGATGGTCAGCAGGGCCGATTTGTAAACTGCTAAAAGTTCTGCGTACGTTGGTTCTGCCATGATCCCCCACCGGTATAAATAGCCTCGTTGCCCCCGCTGTCCAATCAGCCCATCCAACGATTCGAGGTCTGTAACCATTTGCTCGGTCGCATCCTCATCGAGTTGGGTTTGTGTTGTGGCTCAGCGGCCTGCTGTCGCATGAGTTGTACGTGCTGCCGCTGTGCCTCAAGCTCTGGCTCGCTCGGCAGGACCGATGCCCCAACCACGTCAGCGGCGGCACACTGGTAAACCTCAACGTCAAGGTAGTGATTGGCGGCGCTGCTCGATACGAGTTCCCAACTCATTGCCCCGGTTCGACGGTCGATGACTTTGTGCTCTGCCGCCAGATGCTTGAGGTAGATATCGCCAACCGCTGCGTTGATGCCCCACTTTCCCTCATGCCTGAGCGATAGCAACCGATCCTTGAAATAGTCGGTATCGAGGATGGCGAGCGTTATGCCAAGCTCTTTGGCGACGATGCCCCACGAGATAGTTTGCTTTGGTTTGGTGCTGGCACCTTTGACCGGCCTGATACGGGTGTCGGTGCCGCAAAAGTTGTATATCTCGTCGGTGCGATAGCCTGAGTCGATGAGCATCAGGACGGGCATCAGATAGTCGTCCCACCCGTCGAGTTTGTACGGGCGATTGAGACATTGCTCCCGTAGCTCGTCGAGGTCGTGCGTTATGCCGTGATGGATCAACTGCGATCTGTAGCCGTTACCCCACGCTCGTACGCCGTAGTAAAACCCCTTGCCGTCGCCGTGTACGTCAGCGGTTGCCGTGAGCACCGCTGCCCACTTCGGCACGACGAGCGGTGCCGGTGCCGTCTCGATGTCGGCACTGAGGTCAGACACCTTTACAGTGGTGGCAAGGTGTTCGAATACTTCTGCAAGCCACTGATTACGAAACTCCATCATCATGCCGACATCGCCGATTGACCGGATGAACTGTGCGGCCATTGCCGAGAACGAAACCCAAGGGCTGTACAACGCCGATATCTGAAACCCAACCCGCTTGGCCTTTGGACGCAGGCCGGTGACGGTGCCGTCGATGTCGATGCTCTGCCCCTCGCTGAGCCACACGCCACGCAGGAGCATCGCCGGTTTGTGTTGATCGGTGATGGCCTGCTCGCAATGCACACACTCGTAGTAGCTGCATTGCGTGGCCTCGATGTGGTCGGCACGTTTGATCTTGTCGTCGTCGTCGTGATTGAACTTGACCTGTTGAAAGTCGAGGGCCTGATACTCGTGGCAATGAGTACAAGGGACGTGATACCGGCGGCGGTCCCCGCAATCCTGATACGCCTTGTAAATCGCACCCTCACGGGTCGTGGGCGTCGAGCCGATGACGATTCGCTTGCGGTGCAGGTAAGTTCTGGCTCTGGCTCTGGCCAAGCTGATCGGGTCAGCGTCTCGACCCGAAAAGGCAGGGTACTTATCAACCTCGTCTAAAAAGATGTACCGACAGGCTCGACGGGCAAGGCTCTGAGGGCTGCCTGCCCAACCGAGATAGAGCGGCATCGAATCGAACCGCAGGGCCTCTTTGGTGATGTCCCACTTTTCGCCCGTCAGATGTGCTTTGATTGAGGGCGTGAACTCGATGAGTGGCTTGAGGTTTTCCTCGACAACCTTGCGAGCTTCATCTTGCGACGGCATCACGAGCAGGGCAGGTGCTGGCTCTTGATCGATGGCCCAACCGATGAGCGATTGCAGGGCAGTGGTAAAGCCAAGCTGAGCCGCTTTGAGAATGACGATCTCCTCAACATCCTCAGTGACGGCATCGATGATGCCAGCGATGTACGGCGTGCGAGACGAACGGTAGCGGCCCGGCTCTGCCGCCACGCTCGATGGCAGGTAGCGATTCGCATCTGCCCATTGAGTGGGCGTGAGCCGTTCGGGCGGTGCCCATGCAGCACGTTCTTTTTCGGTGAATACTCTCCCCACTCACCCCCAATCACTGCCAGACGTTTTCAACCGAAAGCACCTGCGCCCCATCGGCCAGCACCATCGACACGGGAGCCGATGCAATCGTGACGGTGTACCACTTGAACGACGCACCGATTGCGGCCAGCTTGGTGTTTTCGTCCTCGCACCAACCTATGATTTCCTCCATGAGCACAACGTCGAGCCAGTAGTTTCGGGTTGGCGTTGCCGGCATCGGCTTGTCGTCGTTGATGTGTTCCACGTAGTCGAGCCAGTCAATCATAGTTATGCCTTACTAAGTCCCTGTAGTACGTCCCTGATCTGTGCGTCGAGCAACTTCTCAATTGCCGGTGCGTCGAGGCCGACGAGGCTTGGCGCCAGCGATGCTGAGATGCCGAGCAGTCGATTTTTGACCGTCACGAACTTTTGCACGTTGTCGGCCTCGACCGCTGCGGCCTCGACGAGCACGCCCTTATCTCGTGCAACCATGATCTCGTATCGCTCTGCGAGGGCGTTCTCTTTCCTGATGCGTGCCGCTTCCAACGTAGGGCTGATGAGTTCCTTCGGCCTGCCCCGTTCACCGGTGAGGCCCTGTGACTTCATCCATGCGACGACTTCCCCCTCGTCGAACTGCCGAGCCTTGCCCTTGCCGCTCTTGTCGTGCGGGCAACCCTTGGCCACCCATCGCTTGACGGTTGACTCGTCAATGTCGAGCAGGTCGCAAAGCTCAGCGGTCGTTAGCGTTCTCGTCGTCGTCCCCATCGTTCCCCCTCGGCTTTAGCAACCAACAGTGCAGGCCGTCGATGCTCAGGCCGTCCCGCTCGACCTCGTAATCGTCCAACGCTCCCTCGACGAGCAGCCGCTCGATGAGCGGCACCAGTTCGGCGGTCACTCGCAAGTTGGGTTTAATAACGCCCCCTCTGTGGCTCGCTGCTGCGTTTGATTTACTCGACGACACGAGTGCCGCCCCTGTTGCTCGTCGTCGCCCTGGTGCGTCCTAGCGGCCCGTAGCGGGTCATTTAAGTTGGCGGCGCTGGTATCGCTTGATAATTGATCTCGCCAACTTCAATGATCCCACCCCCGGTCAAAGGATTGTTATGCCCCCCTACCCTGCCAAAGTGACCGATTTTGCCTGTTTTTCAGGCATTTCGACGTGTCGCCAGTTCCCAAGCCAACCCTCAAGGAACGTGTTCACCGCCTCTGCGTTCGGCGCAATGGCAAGTGCAGGACCGGGAATCGTCATCACCTTGATAGCGTTGAGGATCGCCCTGCGTTCCTCGTCGGTGAGTTCGTTCCTGTGGCGCATGTACTCTGATGCCATGACGCACAAAGGTTCTGGATTGATCTGATTCATTATGCTGCCCTCGCTTTCGTCCCCTTAAGCTCCTGTGCAATCGGTGCGAGCAGGTGAGCGATGACGGGAATGGTGAACCCATTACCGAGCATCCTGTAACGCTGCGACTCGCTTGCCGCTGCGGTGTAGTCGTCGGGTACACCTTGCAACCGCTCGACCTCGTGAGGCGTAAACCGTCGAACGATGGGCATCAGGTAATGCCTACGGTCGATGAGCATTGACGACGGGTCGCCCCTGCATGCGGTCGTAAGGGCACCGGCCTTATCGTGGTCGGTGTCGTTATGCCAGCCTTGGTCCCACCGGGTGCGGCCATCCTTAAATTTATAATCCATCATTCGATAACGTGGATAAGTTCGAAAATGCTCAGGGTCGAGGATGTCGGCCAGTCTGATACCATGATCCTCTGGCTGAGTGACTTGCCAGTTGCACCAGTAGTACCGACGACGACGCTGAGCCGTCATGAGTGCGGAGTTGATGAGTACCGGCTCGACGCCTAGCTCTGCGCTGATCGCATCACGGTTCACCTTGCTCATCGAGGCGACGTTTTCCATCATCCAAAAGCGAGGCTTGACCTCACGTAGGATTCGCAACGCCTCGTAGAAGAGTGAGGAGTGCTGCCCCTTTAGTCCCTCTTTCTTCCTGTTGAGGCTCGACAGGTCAGTGCATGGTGAACCGAACACCATGAGGTCAATCGGCACTGGCATCTCAGCGACCTTGCAGACATCACCGATCTGTTCGATGTCGGCAAAGTTGGCTGCTGATACAGCCATTGCGTGACGGTCGATTTCGCTGCTGAAATAGTTTGTGGGCGTGATGCCGAGCTTGTGAAGAGCTAGGCGAGTCCCCCCGAGGCCGTCAAAAAGGCTCAAGACATTACACGACATCCACCCCCTTAGCTCGACGGGCCTTTGCCCGTGCTGCGACCGCTTGCAACTGTGCTCTCGTTACGAGCTTCACAACTGACCTCATTTCTTTCGGTGCCAGCACTTGCCGCTCTAATACCGACAACTCGAATATCTCTCGTTTCGTCGTTTTGACTCTTTCGCTCATAGACCTCCTATTGTCTTAACCGAGTATCTATGCAGCAGATTTTGAAATCAGTTTGCTATTTTTCTCGATGCCCATCTCTTGGCACTTTTTCAGATTCCATCGGCCCGTGGCGTACCCGCCAAAAAACCAACAGAGTCCCCTGCTGTCTGGTGAGAATTGGTTGCCATCGCTGACGATGCCAAGGTCAGACGGTTTGACCGGATGGCCAAAGATGCTCCCATCAGTGTGGAAAGGACCATCCAAGATCGTGCAACCGATGATGTCGCCCCCACCAAACATCGTGTGGACCTTCTCACCCGTACGATGATCGTCATACGATCTCTCTTTAGGCTTGCCCTCCCATGACATCTGACGTAGCTCCATCGCAAACCCTTTGGGGTCGATGTCCTGAGCCAGCTTGTTGAACTTGTGGCCTTTCACGCTCCAACGTGTGAAGTTCCACGTCTTGCCCCCGTCAACGCTCCACTTACCCGACTCCCAGATGCCGATGTGCCCTGAGCCTCCCTCAATGGTCAGCCCACCCTTGGCAAGCTCATAGGCGTAGTAGTCGATGTCACAGTCAACGAGATGAACGCCCTCGTTGCCGATGTCATCCCACATGTCTAGGCCGTTGTTTCCAGACGCCTTGTGCCTGACCATCCTTCGCCTGAGCGTACGGGCGAATTTGTTGACCTCGTACCCCTTGGACTTGCCAAACTTCCCGCCACCGTAATCCTTATACGAGCCACCCTTGGCTGCTCTGGCAGCATTCAGGACGTGCCCGTAGTTGTTCCTGTGATTTTCGCAGTCCTCAAAGTAGTTGTCTTCGCAACGAGCGGCCTGAAAACCATCCAGCCCATTATCGTTCGCCTTCACCCTGTAGAACTTTGTGTCATTGATCTCGTTGCCGATGGCACATCCACCGCCGACGTTGAACTCGCTAGTGATGTCCTTAAGGATGCAGCCAGAGCCAGCCCTGATGGCTGACTCGTCAGGGTGATAACCGCTGAAATACTTGGTGACGGTGAGGTTGGATACCTCTGCGTTTCTGCTTTTGCTTAGGTCCAGACCAAAGGGGAGCTTCTCATGACCATCAAGCACGACACCGGCCTCTGACTCGCCAACGAGCTTGATCGTCTTAGTGATGGTGACGGCCTCGTAGTACCAGCCTCTGTAGACAAAAATGCTCTGGCCATCCTTGGACAGGTCTACGGCCTTCTGAATGGTTTGGAGCGGCTTATCGTGCGTCCCTGCGTCGTTGTCGCTGCCCAGAATGCTGACGTAGAAGTCGTAGACAGGAGCAGGAGCGGGTTTAGGTGGCGGCGGGGTCGATGTTGATACCTTGACCCACTTCCCAGCCTCTTGGCGCCACCACATCCCGTGTGCGGTTTGGTAGATCGTGCCCGCAAGATCGATGATCGCATCGACCTCATTGGTTACAGGATCGACTACGCCGTCACGAGCGATCTGCCCATTTACCAGCGTCCACACGGTGCCGTTGCCGTCCTTCACTGCCGCTGCTGGTGGCGAGGCGGTGCCGAATTCGGCAGTCGGTAGGAGGCGAGCCTTTAGGGCCTCAATCTCGGCCTGTAAGGTCGCCTTTGCGGCCTCTAGTGCGGTCGCTGTAGACGACAGTGCGTCAACCCCTGCGTAAATCTGCTGAGTAGTCTCTGCAATCAACTTCCCCCTTTGATCTTTCTAAAAAACCAGTTGTCGGCGGCACTGGTGATGAGGCTGATGCCACCGCTGAGAATCCCGAAACCGACTGTTGAAATCGTCGCCAGTACAGCACCGACAGGCCCCGGCAAAGCAAGTGCGACCGCACGCAGGACTATCGAGATTGTCAAAAGCCACCAGAACCATCGCATGATCCATTTGATGATGCCGTCGAGGTACTGCCCGACGACGACAAACCACCGGCCATTGAGCTTGTCGTGATCGGCCTTGAGTTCGTCGAACCGCCGCTGCGACTCGTGCAACGTGTTTGCGTGTGCAACACGTTCGGCCTGCAACGCTGCGGCTGCGGCCTTGAGGTCGTCCCCCTGGGCGAATAGTTCGGTCGTAGCGGTGTCGAGGTTGACGACGTACGGCCCAACGGTATGCGGTTTGGCGATTTCAATCTGATTGATGGCGTGCGTGCGTCGAACGTCGGCACGCACGATGCTTTCCCCGGTGATGTTGCTCGCTGGTACGAGCTTCCCCTCGTTGACGCATCCAGCGACGACGAGCGAACCGAGAAACATCATCCAACAGACTGGCCTGAGCCAACGTCTCTGTTTTCTAACTTTTTCAATCGGCTCAGGCTCAGGTGTCTTTTCAACGATGGGTTTCCTACCCATGTAGGCGACGGTGCCGGGTGGGAATACACCTGCCTCACCCTGCCCATCACCCCGATATTCAAACGTGAACGTGACTGGTTCGATTTCCACCGTCCCCCTATACGAGCCGTCTGACGGCCTGCCTCAGTCGGTAATGCACTGTGCTCTTTGGCGTCCTGCTCCTGCTGCCGATCTGCCTGATGGTCAGGCCCTCGACGTAATGCATCTTCAGCAGTTGTCGCTCGTCGTCGGTCAGCCGTGGATCGTCGAGTAACGTCTCATTCGGCGGTGCATCCTCGACGGGAATCTCGATAACAAGCTCGACGTTGGCCTCGTGCCGCTGCTCTCGTCGCCAGCATCGCCACGCCGCTTGTGCCATGCATAGATACAAATAGCCACGGCTCGTCGCTTTGTCCCGATGCTTACGAGATAGGGCCTGCCATCCTGCCAGCAGCGCCGCCTGATGACAGTCGTCTCGGTATCGTCTATCAGGTTTGATCTTGTTAATAACGATGTCGGCGATCCTCATTAGCTCATCGGTTGTCATCGAGCACCCCCAATCGTCGTCGCATCTTTGCGAGTGCCTTTTCGGCAGAAATCTGTACCGCTTGGTGTGATACGCCGAGCGTCTTAGCTATCGCTCGGTAGGTCAGCCCATGACGGTATCGAGCGTCGATGATGTACCGCTGACGGTCGTTGAGTACGGCTATCGCTTTGTTGAAGCTGTCGAAGTCTATGTCGGGCGGCGTTGGTGCCTCGTCGGTGCAGAGTTCGGCAGCAGCGGCAAGGTACTTTTTATATCGAGTTTGTTTGTCAGCCTCGTACATGAGCTTTCGCTCGATGAGGATGGATGCGTAGACAGCAAAGCGAGTATCACCTGCCACGTACGTCTGTGCGGCTCGCCACAGGGCGATTAGAGCGACCTGTCGGCAGTCGTCGATGTCGAGGCCGTTGCGTCTAGACCACTTGTGAGCGATGTAGTAGGCGAGGTTCTGATTCTCGTCGAAGAGCTTCTGCTGTTCGTCATTCACCTTCCCCCAATCCCTGTAGCTCGACCACTGCCCATGACAGTCTGCTCAGGTCGTCGAGCTTCACCGTGATGAGCCATTCGCCGTGGTCACGTCGATGCATGACAACAGGTACGGCATCGCCCTTGGCATCACTGACGGCCTGCTCGACGGCGTTCTCAATGTTGAGCTTCTGCACCCGTTTGATTTCGAGATGTACCCCCGGCAGGCCGACGACATCGGCGTCACCGTTGCCGCCGCTGTACTGCTGGCCACGTCGGCAGTCGGTGCCGAAGAGTTCATTGAGCCGCTTGGCCGCTTCCAGTTCGCCCCGCTTCCCCTTGGTCCTGCTGTTTATCTTCCCCACTCTCCCCCTCGTTGAACGCCTCGATTAACTCATCATTGAGTTCGCCGTCGTCTGTCGCCGCTGCGATCAAAAACTCAGGCCCCCCGTTGACACGGCACAAAATAAGGCCGTCAACGATGCGATATACTGCCGCCATCGCCCCCCTTAGTTGTTGCTTCCCCACTGATCGGGTTGATCCTCGACACGCAGCGGCTCTTCGAACCACTCAGCGACAACGGCCTCGTGGTCCTTAGCCTGGCCTGCGTGAACTCCTAGCAACTGTCGCTCTACTGCCGACAACCGGGAATTGATCTCATCGAGCCTCAGCATGGCGTATCGTAGTATTACGGTTAGTTCTTCATCATTCAGATGCATTGTCCTCCTGTAGTGCTACATTAGTTTCGAAGCGACGAAACCAACTCATGTTTTCGAGGTGATGCCACCTGATCGATAGGAATCGCCCGCCATCGTAATTCGTCTTGCGCTGCACGGCCCACTCGTCGTGCAGGTTGTCCTCGGCGAACTTGTAAAGTTTCGAAGTAACCGCAACACCGAGACTCAGGATGCTCCCGTCGAGGTACGCCTGTACCGTGATAGTCGGTTTGAGTCCCGTGTGTGCCTTGTGCTTTTGAAATTCAGTGGCAAGGCCGGTGGATCGTCGCCACCGAATCGTAAAGTTGTTGTACGTGCCGTGGCTGGCCCTCAGTCCAAGGCCATGAACCTGCCCGCCGAAACAGGCGACGGCATCCAACCCGGCCCGGCGGTCGAGCATCGCCTCAAGTGACGAGGCGTGCTTGTTGATGCTGATGACCTGAGCGTTGAGAAATTTAGAAATCGCCGGGATGACGTACCTGTCATTCAGTTCCTGCGATGTCGCCCAAGTCTCGTCTACGTGTTCTTGATATGCTGTCATTGATACCCCCTATGTGCTAGTAGAGTATCTATGACGCAGATTCTGATTCTTGAATGAAAATAAAAAAAGGTGGCTCACGATGAGCCACCCGTACGAACAAACAGTTCGCTGAGTTTCTAAATTTCTCAACCTGTCGGCGGCGGTACAGTGAGGCGATTGTTACCGCCCAACGGCATCTTCTTGTCGTTAAGGATGTCCAGTATCTCTTGCTGCGTGGCGAGCACGATGACAACGCCGTCGAAATCAGGATCATCGTCCCTCACGCACACGACGATATCAGGATGGCCGTCCTGCTTCCCTTCAATGGCGATTGGCAACGGTTGACCGTCTGCGAACGCACTAACGGCCATTGCCATAAGGTACTCCGCACCGGGTACACCTACGACCCCTTTGGTGGGAAGGAACGTTACCATCTTGCCGCATCGGTCTGAGAGTTCCTGCAACATCACCCGTAGTGTCTCGTCGTCTTCTAGGAGATTCATCTCGATAGTTTAACGAAGTGCAGGAGGCAGTTCTTTCACTTCTGAATTTGTTGTTTTTCAGGCCGCTAAAATATCGTCTGTCGTAACGATATACATCGAGGGCCAAATCATTCGCTTGTGCGTATGACCCTTGGATAAGCCAATCGACATAGCGTGCCGCTTGTTGGCTATCCTAGTACAGTATTCAAGATTTCCAATTCGGTTGTCGGTCTTGATACCGTTCAGGTGGTTGACTTCCAACGTCGAGGGACCAAAGAATGCCCATGCAACCAAACGATGTACGAGCCTGAATCTCGTCTTGCCGTCTATCATGAAATTGACGTAGTTGTATCCATTACTCGATTGTTGTTGAGTAAGACTGCGTATCTTGTTGAACCTGAGACTTCTGACATTCCCAAAGTTACTTACCTCGTAGTGTTCAAACTCGATTGGTCTCCAAATCTCCTCAGTCATTCTCCCCTTCTTAAAGTTCTCTTCCCTTAATTAAGTAAATTAATAGTTACTTAACAAGTAGTATGTCCTATTAGATTCAAGACTTGTCCTATCCTTCTCAGTGTAACCCCCGAGCGAACCTGCCCTAGCCTCTTCCCACCCTTTGAAGAAAAGAGTGTTAATGGAAGATCGACTAAGACAGGTTCGCTCGGTGTGTGATCGGTGTTTCCCCCGTCGCTTCACCTGCTGCATCGGCCTTTACGGCTCCCTCCTACTTAATCCACCGTAGGAAAGTTCTGACTTTTTAACGTAGTCGAGATGTCTATTAACCCTGAGTCACTACGCCGGGTTCTTTCCCGAAGATTACTCTTCGGTACTCGTATTCACTGGTGGATGAGGTTCTCGCATAGCGGGCAGTCTCATTTTGCACCCGGTTCTATCGACCGCCGTTTATCTCGGTCGAAAGGCACTAGCCGTGCGGGCAGTTATTGAAAGTTATAAAGTTCTCTCCCTATCGTAGTATCCTCAAAACACAATTTTCCAAGGCATGCGAAGAAAATCTCTTATTAACTTTCACTTCGGTAAAACTTGTTTCTCAAACTTAGCTTTCGGCCCCGTTTCTCAAATTTATAACGCACAGCACGATTCTGATGCTCCTAACCCTATTTGAGGAAACATGAAATTTTTCTGGCTGTTTTGGTTTTACGAGGCATAGATACGTAGTACAGTCGAATCAGCTAACAGGGTTGCCGTAACCAACCCTATTACTGTATCTGTTGGGTCATGGATGGCCGTTTGAGGAGGTCGGTGTCGTCACGTTACGGGTGGCGGCATCGGCCTTTCTTTATAGGAGTCCAAAAATGCGTAAGGCTTACGGAGTATATGGCGCAATAGTCGAGAGGCCGATCAATAACCTTTGGCCCGGCGGTTACGGTAAGGGCATCGGTGGTTGGACGTGGGAGGAACTAGAGTTGAGCGTCGATCATGTCACGGGTGCCGTCGCCGGCGTCTACGCCATCTACTGCACGAACTCGCACTACGAGGGCCTGTGGTCCTATTGCGAGGGTCGTGAAAGCGGCGGTTATGTTCAAGGGTATAAGCAGCTAAAGGGCGATCAGTTCGGCCTGCCTGTTGATCGCACCGCTGCCCGTCGCAAGCTGTTGAGGCTGTGGCGTAAACAGTACGAGGTTCCTACGAACGTCTAACCAAACTGAGGTAAAACCATGAACAAACTAAATACTTTGGCTCCCTGCCCCGCTACTACCTTTGTGCTGAAAGATGGCCGGGTTGTCGATGTAGCTGCCGGCTTAGCAGGGGAGGATCGCATCTACAGGAGGGGATACAACCAAGCAACCGGCTTGGTTGGCCACGTAGCCGGGAAAAGGATGTTCGGCGACGAGGACAACGCCGAATACTGTCGCATCGAGTCAGCGATTGAATCATGGGCGATGTCGTCCCTGCTAAGCGGTGGCGTACAAATCATCTGGCATCGGGGCAATTGGGATACACCCGGTTGGGCAGAGGCCGTGACCGCTCGGCTCGTGCCTTGCGAGAATGCGATACGTGCCGCCGTGGTTGAGATCGAACGTGGGCAAGGATATCAGTGTGATGCTGATGATAGAGCAGACATCACTGCTCAATGGGTCGATTGGGCTAAGGCGACTATCGAGCGACGGGAAAAGTTTAAGCGTGATCGTCTGGCGGAGTCGGCAGCGGCGTCGAAACGTGGCGAACGGTACAGCCGGTCGCTCGGTGGTTATTACCCCCGTAGCACGGTCGAGGAGTTCGACGGGGATTAACGGGCTGGCAGTGTTTCTTTTCGCATCGTATCGTTGTCTCTACAGGCATCGCAATTGACGTAACTATCGGCTCGCTCGTCGTGAGCCGATAGTTACGAGATAGGAGAAACGATATGAGCACGAACACCGTTACCCGCCCCGCTGAGGCGTTGAAACTTTTGCAGGGCGATCTAGGTCGATACATCCCTAACACGCAGCGGCGGGTTCTTACTGACCTCCTACGAGGCGAGGAGCGGGAAGGCATCGCCGACACCCTCATCGAGCTTGCCGAACGCATCGCCACGATGCCGAAGACGTACGAGCAGGACGGTAAGGGAATGGATGCCGTCGCCCATCTGCACTACTTCGGCCCCGGCAGGATGAATTGGTGGATTACTGAAAAGGATTGCGATGGCGGCACCGAGCAGGCTTTCGGCCTTGCCGATCTTTTCGGCGATGGCGGGGAACTCGGCTACATACCCATCTGCGAGCTTGTCGGCTCCCCTGTCGAGCTTGACCTCTATTGGACGCCTAAGCCGCTGCGGGAATGTCGGTAGCCATTGGTTGTGTTTGAAGAATTAACAACGCTCGTGGCCTCGACGGCTCGTTGTCGTCGAGGTCACGAGCGACAGAGGAGAAGTCAGATGAACTCGTTGCAAAAGGTCGGTCTAGTCGCTTCGTTTGTTTCGCTCCTGATTGCGATCATCGGCGGTTGGCTGTCGTCGTCGCCCGATGCCGTCGCCGGTGGGCCTGCGGCTCGTACGCTCGGCATCGGTATCGTGCTGCTGCTCGTCTCGCTCCTGATCTTCGGCATCGGGAGGATGACGGCTAAGTGAGGGCGTTCTAAATTTTTCAACGCAGAAGGCCGCAGGAGCGATTCCTGCGGCCTTTTCTCGTTAATGGGCCTCGTCGTAGGCCCGTTGCGTTGTCGTCGCCCTGCGTGGCTCCTACGGCTCACACGGTAGCGAGTTTACGAGGTTGGTACTTACTGCCAACCGCCGGGCCGATCTTGACCGCTGGCACCGATGCCGGGAACGGGGCGTAGGCCGCACGAACGGCATCACAGGCCCCTCGTACCATCTTCGGGGCACGAGCAACGTAGTTATCGACCTGCCCCGCCATCTTGTGACCTGCGAGGAACTGACAGGTAGCGAGCGGCACCCCGGCCTCGACTGCTGCCGTATACGCCCCGTCACGAATCTGATTGTGCTCGACCTCGACCTTAACGGCCTTACGCAACCGAACGAACCGCTTGCCGAAACTCGTTACGTTGAATCGGGAGCCGTGCGAACTGGTGAACATGTACGGGCTGGCAGCACGACGCTCGATAGCCTTCACGGCCTCGACGGTTTCGGGCCAGAGGGTAGCGGCACGACGAATCCCCGTCTTGCCTCGACGGCTGGCGAATACCCCTTGCTCTAGGTCGATCTCATCCCATTCGATGCTAAGGGCCTCAGAGTTGTACATGCAGCAGTTGAGGCTCAGGAGCAGATACGCACGCATCGTGTAATCGGCACCGCCGACGAGCTTGCGAAACTCGGCAGGCGTAATCGGGTTCGGGTCCAACGGTGTTCGCTGACCTTCGGTGTGCAGCTTAGCGAGGCGGTCGAGACAACCTCGAATCGATGTCTCGTCGAACGGCCCTTTAAGGCCCCACGAGATGACGGCCTTTAGCATTCGGTAGTAACCCCGCTGCGTCTCGTTTTTGAACTTGCCGACGAATGCCTTGAACGCCGTCAGTGCCTCGTGGTCGATGTCACGCACCGTCGTGACTTTCGTGGCCTTAACGAATTCGCCGATGACCTGCTTTGCCCGGCGGTGGCTGCCGGGTTTGACTTTCTTCTGCCCGTACCATTCCAGCAACGCCGCAATCGTCGGCGCTCTGCCGGGCATCGGCATATCTTGGTAGGTGGCCAGTTGAGGAATGCCGGTGCGTTCGGCGACGTAGTGAGGCCGGTGCAGGAAAAGCTCGGTGACGTAGCTCCAAAACTCGACCGAATCGACCTCGACCTTGCCAAAGTTTGGATGAGGCTCGAAAACCTTTTCGGCTGTCTGGCCTCCTGACGTGATGCTGACGGTGCCACCCTCTGCCCCGATCATCGACGACAAGCCAGCACCGAACCGGCCCCGGCGTCGAGGTGTCGGTGCAGCCTTGCCGGGCAACGAAATTGAGTTGCGTTTCTCTTTCGCTCGCAGGAACTGAGCGACGGCTTTGGCCTCGTCGGGTTCGGTCCAAGTCTTACCCGTTGCCTTGTCGATCCATCGGCCATCACCACGACGGTAAAGGCCGCTGATTTCATCCCCCGATTTAGTCGTGTAGCTCTTGCTTGGACGGCCTTTGGTCGAGTGCTTCATGCCGACGAAAATACGGGTTATCTGTTCGGTATGCCAGATTCTGCCAAATAATGTGCCAAGAAATAACTTATAGACGAAAATCAATCCGTTTGTAAGTAGCTCTATTTAATGGCTTTAGGTGTGTAAACAAAGAGGCGGCGTGGCACTCTCGGCACGCCACGCCGCCCAGGGAAGGAGATCGTTACACCATTAATACGCTGACGCGCACCCGTGGTTCGCACGGCATGACGACAACCGCGCATTTTCTGCGGGCGAGGCGAGCGGGTCCTCAGGATCGATGGAGCCCGTGGAAGAGCCTGCAGGCGGGCGGTGTCAGGTGAGGCGAACCGGCACTTGATGGTCGGCCAGGAATGACTTCACCTGCCCTACCGTGTAGGTGCCGAAGTGGAAGATGCTGGCGGCGAGCGCGGCGTCGGCGTGGCCAGCCTGAAGGACGTCGAGCATGTGCTGCGGTGATCCGGCGCCACCGCTGGCGACGACCGGGATCTTCACCGCGTCGCTGACGGCGGCGGTCATCTCCAGGTCGTAGCCGCTGGTCGTGCCGTCGGCGTTCATCACGTTCAGGACGATCTCGCCGGCGCCCAACGCTTCAGCCTGGCGACACCAGGCAAGCACATCCACACCGGTGTTTACCCGACCACCGTTGACGAAGACCTGCCAACGCTCCTGGCCGTCCTCGCCCTTCACTCGATTGGCGTCGACACCCAGAACTGTCGCGCAGCGGCCGAACTTGCGGGCCACCTGGTACACCAGATCCGGGTTCTTCACGGCGGCCGAGTTCAGGCTGACCTTTTCGGCGCCGGCCTGGATGAGCCGGGTGGCATCATCCAGCGTGCGAATGCCGCCACCGACCGTCAGCGGCATGAAGATGACCTCGACCACCTTCGCCACGAAGTCGGCCATAATCTGGCGGCCCTCGTGGCTGGCGCTGATGTCGTAGAACACCAGCTCGTCGGCCCCCTGCTCCTGGTAGCGCTTCGCCTGCTCGACCGGGTCGCCGGCGTCCACGTGATCGAAGAACTTGACGCCCTTCACCACACGGCCGCGGTCAACGTCTAAGCAAGGAATGATGCGCTTGGTAAGCATGGAATGAGAGTGGGCAGCGACCAGTGGACCATGGGCAGCAAAGGCAGCCCAAGCTGCGCTTCCTGACCACCATCAACTGACCACTGCCCACTGAAAAAGGGTGACCGACGGGATTCGAACCCGCGACGTCCACGACCACAACGTGGCGCTCTACCAACTGAGCTACGGCCACCAGATCAGACCGGCCGACGGATCGGCCAATCGAGCTTCGCATTGTGATGGGGAAGCCGCCTGCTGTCAATCGGGTGCTCGGCGTTGACCTAAGGCATTTCCTCAACTCGACAACCGCCCGCGCCAAGGTAGCATCGTGTACCTGTAAACGTCTGCCTGATGAGCACCCGCACCGCGACAACTTCACACCGATCGGGCCGTACGACCTCTCTGACGGTCGTCCTGCTGGCCTTTCTAACGCCGATCGTCATCGTCATCGCCGCCGTGTTTTACGTGGTGACGAAGGGTGCGAGTCGGAATGGCACGGCCGAACTGAACCAGCGGGCGATGCTGCACATGACCGGCCTGAACCCGCCAACGGTGAACCGGTTGCACGCCCGTTTCAGCGATCGCGACGGTGATCTGATTGCCGATTCGCCGGTCGAGCAGACGCAGTTCATCGATCCACCGACAATCCGCTTTTCGTTCGTCGCCACCGCCGAGCCGGAGATTTACCAGAAGGCGTGGCAGCCGTTCGTCGACCACCTGTCGAAAGTGACCGGCCGACCAGTTGAGTATGTATTGTTCGACGACGCCAAGACCCAGTTGCGCGCCCTGCGCGACGGCACGCTGCACGTGACGGGCCTGAACAGTGGCAGCGTGCCTACCGCGGTGAACGTCTGCGGTTTCGTGCCGATCGTGACGCTGCCGAGCCCCGATGGCAGTGGCACGGCTTCGATGGATATCATCACGCCAGCGCGAAGCAACATCGTGACCCCCGAGGACATCCGCGGCCGCGAGTTGACGCTCACAGAACCGGGCAGTAACAGCGGGTACAAGGCGCCGCTCGTGCTATTGCGCAGCGACGCCGGACTCGATCCCGGTCGCGACTACACGATTCGGTATTCGGGCAGCCACGACCGCAGCATCGAGGGAATCGTCAGCGGCGAGTACGAGCTGGCCGCCGTCACCAGCGATTTGATCGAACGCGCGCTGAAGCAGAACCGCCTGAAGCGCAGCGATTACCGCGTCGTCTTTCGCTCCGAACGCTTCCCGACGGCCGGGCTGGGATACCTGCACAACTTGAAGCCGGAGCTGGCAATCACGGTGCGGAAGGCCTTCCACACCTTCGACTGGTCGGGCACCTCGCTGGAATCGGAGATCGGCGTGGAGGACCAGCCGAGCACATTCCCTGTGGCCGACTACAAGGAACAGTGGTCGCTGATTCGCCGGATCGACGACGCGTCCGGCACGGTGCACGAAGTGAAGGACTGACGCGCCCGGCACGCCCGCGTCTGCCAACTTGATCCGCCGCCCCACCGCTCTTACATTCGGCGACTCTTCACCCTTGGGCAAAGCGGTTTCTATGAGCGAATCTACCATTGGCGTCGCGTTGATCGGCTGCGGGATTGTGGGCGGCGGCGTGGCGCAGATCATTGCCGACCACCAGGCCTTGCTGCAACAGCGAACCGGGCTGGCGTTCGAGATCCGCCATGTCGTGGTGCGCGACGTGAGCAAACCCCGGCCCATCAAATCGGTGGCCGCCACCACCGACTGGAAGGCGGCGATCGACGATCCCCGCGTCTCCATCGTCGTCGAGCTGATCGGTGGCACCACCACCGCCGCAGACATCGTCGCCTACGCGTTGAAGCTCGGTAAACACGTCGTGACTGCCAACAAGAGCATGTTGGCCGCCCGCGGCGCCGACTTGTTTGGCCTTGCCCGCAAGCACAACGCCTGCATCGCCTTCGAGGCCAGCTGTGGCGGCGGCATTCCGATTATCGACGCGCTGTGCCGAGGGTTGATCGCCAATCGGGTCGATGCGCTCGTGGGCATCGTCAACGGCACGTGTAACGTCATCCTGACGCGCATGACCAAGAACGCCTGGAGCTACGGCGAAGCGCTGGCGGAAGCCCAGAAGCTGGGCTTTGCGGAGGCCGACCCCACGCTCGACGTTTCCGGTCGCGATGCCGCCCAGAAGCTGGCGCTGCTGGGGAGCCTGGCATTCGATTTGCGCGTGAGCGAGAGCGACATCCACGTCGAAGGGATCGACACGCTTCAGACGACCGATATCAAGCTGGCCGGCGAACTGGGGTACGTGATCAAGCTGCTGGCAATTGCCGAGCGCGTGGGCGATCGCGTTGCGCTGCGGGTGCACCCGACGCTGGTGAACCATTCCGACGTACTGGCCGAGGTGGGTGGCAGCTTCAACGCGATCAGCGTCTACGGCAGCGCCGTCGGTCACACGCTGTTCTACGGCCGCGGCGCCGGCGCGATGCCGACCGCCAGCGCGGTGGTTGCCGATCTGGTGAACGTGGCGCTGGGGTCCACACCGTTGCACTTCAAGCAGCTGCGCATCTTCCCTGACACCACCCCCGCTGCCAGCGTGGTGCCGGTGAGCGACCTGCGCAGTCGCTACTACCTTCGGTTGACCACCCGGGACGTCCCCGGCGTGATGGCTGCCGTCACCGCGGTGCTCGGTCGGCACAGCATCAGCCTGGCCTCGATCAGCCAGCGGGAAAGCAACGAGGGGGAGCTAGTCCCCGTCGTCATCACGACGCACGTGGCACGCGAGGGATCGATCCGCCAGGCGCTGCAGGAGATCGATGCGCTGGAGAACATCCAGCCGGCGACCGTTTGTCTGCGCATCATCGATCAACCGAAGGAATTCGCCGGTAACTAACGGAACGCCTGAAGCGGTTGGTCAGCAACGGAGTGTGCAAGCATGAAATACGCGATCATCATCCCCGACGGCGCCGCCGACGAACCACTGCCCGAGCTGAACGGCAAAACACCCTTGGAAGCCGCGGCGACGCCGAACATGGATCTCATTGCGATGGAGGGCCGCCAAGGCATCGCGCGCACCGTGCCGCCGGGATTTGAGAGCGGGTCGGACGTCGCGACGATGACGCTGTTGGGGTACGACCCGAAGGTCTACCACACCGGCCGGGCCCCACTGGAGGCCGCGGCGCAGAACATCCCGCTATCACCGACGGACTGGGTGTTCCGCTGCAATCTCGTCACCGTCGTCGACGGCATCATGAAGGACCATTCGGCCGGCGGCATCACCGATGCCGAGGCGCAGCGGTTGATCGGCGATCTGTCGAAGGCGCTGCAGCTGGCGGGCTTCGAATTCCACTACGGCGTAAGCTACCGCAACCTGCTCGTCTATCGCGGTGAACAGGACTTCGAGGTGACGACGAAGCCGCCACACGAGTTTCCGGAAGAGCCGATCGCCAAGTACCTGCCGCGCGGCGAGGGCAGCGAGATCCTTCGACAAATCATGGACCGCTCGCGCGAGCTGTTCGCGGGGCACGAGATCAACGAGGTGCGCACGCAGACCGGCTACAACCCAGCATCGCAGGTGTGGCTGTGGGGCCAGGGCCACGCGCCCGCGCTGCCCACGTTCGAGGAACGCTTCGGCGTCCAGCGCGGCGCGATGATCACCGGTGTCGACCTGCTGCGCGGCCTGGCGAACCTGCTGGCGTGGGACGTGGTGGAGGTCGAAGGCATGACCAGCTTCCACGACACCGACTACGCCGGCCAGGGCCGCGCGACCGTCGATGCACTTGACCAGTACGACATCGTGCTATCGCACATCGAAGCGCCCGACGAGGCCAGCCATCAGGCTGACTTCCGCACGAAGGTGGAGGCGATCGAACACATCGACCGCTACGTGGTCGGCCCGGTGCTGGAAAAGATGCGATCGTTCCCGCAGTGGCGCATCCTGGTCATGCCCGACCACCCCACCAACATCGCCACCCGCAAGCACGGCTACGCCCCCAGCCCCTTCGCGATGGCCGGCACGCGCGTTCGTAGTGTCATTAAAGGCCCGTACAGCGAGAAGAACGCTGCGGCGAGCGATTTGAAGATCGAGCGCGGGCATGAGCTGATGGAGTATTTCCTACGCGGCGGGAATTTATAGCGTGGCTGTTGAAGCGCTCAGTCAGCAAGTGCCGTTTGCGTCAACCGTCATCCCGATGAGAGCCTTGGCGACCTGAGGGATCTCGACTTGCTGAGAATCCCGTGGCAATACGAGATCCCTCCCGTCGCCTTGGGCTAACGGACGAAACCTCAGCGCAATGTGCTACTCGTCATCCCAAGGGGAGCGGTAGCGACCCGAGGGATCTCCCGAGGCCGAGTACCGTCCGTGGTCTGAGATCCCTCAGGTCGCTACCGCTCCCTTCGGGATGACATGGGGCTTTGTCCTCTAGCCTTTAGGCTCCGCTCGGGATGACCGTCATTCTTAGCTGCAGCGATTCGGATTGACGCTACAAGTGAATCGCCCTGCCCACCGCGACGCCCGCCGCTTCCATGACGGCTTCGCTGAGGGTGGGATGCGGGTGGATCGCCTCGATGATCTCGGACTCCGTCGCTTCCAGCTTGCGGGCCATCACCAGCTCGGCCAGTAGTTCGGTGACGCTCTCACCGATCATGTGAACGCCGAGCAATTCGCCGTATTTGGCGTCGAAGATCAGCTTCACGAACCCGTCGCTCTCACCGGCCGCCAGCGCTCGGCCACTGACGCTGAAGGGGAACTTTCCGACCTTCAGTTCGCGGCCCGTCTCACGCGCTTTCTTTTCCGTGTAGCCCATGCTGGCGACCTGCGGGTGCGAGTATGTGCAGCCGGGGATCTGCTTGTAATCCAGCGGGTGGAAATCCATACCGCAGATCGCCTCGACCACCGACACCGCTTCGTGGTGGGCCACGTGCGCCAAATCTGGATGGCGATAGCCACCCATGCCGGCCTGTTCCGGCCAGTGGAGCGACGTGCAGTCGCCGACCGACCAGACGTTCTCCAGGTTCGACTGGAAGTTCGGCGTCACCTTCACGCGCCCCTTGAACAGCTCCAGCCCGCTCTTGGGGTCGACCGCACCGTCGGCGTTGCCCGTGACGCCGATCGCCACCAGCACCGCGTCCGCCTCGACCTCGCCGGCCTTGTTGCCCGACAGCGTGATCTTCACGCCATTGTCGGTCGTCTCGACCTTGTCGGTCTTGGTCTTCACGCGCACGTCGATGCCCTTCTTGGCGAACAGGCGTTCGAGCAGGACGCTGACGTCCTCGTCTTCGTTGGGCAGCAGGTGGTCCTGCATCTCGATCAGCACAACCTCGGTGCCAACGGCGTTGTAGAAGTCGGCGAACTCACAGCCGATGGCGCCGGCGCCGATGATCGCCAGCCGCTTGGGCTGCTTGGGCAGCACCATCGCCTCGCGCGAGGTGATGACCTTGTTGCCGTCGAACTTCACACCGGGGATCGGCGTGGTCTTGGCACCCACCGCGACGATGATATGGTCGCCGGTGACTTCCTTATTGCCGTCTTTACCGGCTATGGAAACCTTGTGCGGGCCCATCACCTTGGCGGTGCCGAACTCGCTCTTCACGTCGTACTTCTTGAACAGGTGCGCGATGCCCTTCGACAGCTTGTCAGCAATGCCGCGGCTGCGCGCAATCATCTTGGAGAAGTCGATCTGCAAGTTATCGAACGTGATGCCACGATGGGCCGCCTCGGTGCGCACTTTTCGGGCGAAGTTGCCGTCTTCCAGTAGCGCCTTGGTCGGAATGCAGCCCCAGTTCAGGCACGTGCCGCCGAGGTTTTCCTGTTCGATACAGAGGACGCGCTTCTTCAGCTGCCCCCCGCGAATGGCGGCCGCGTAACCCGCGGGGCCACCGCCGATGACCACGATGTCGTACTGGTACTTGCCGGGGTTGGACTTGATCGGTGGCACGTTGGATGGCGCCGGCGATGCCGACTGAGGAGCGGCCTTGGGCTTCTCGCCCGCCGGCTCTGCTTTGGGTGTCGTTGCTGCGGGCTTCGCCTCTCCCGCTTCCGGTTTGGCCGCGCTGCCCGTCGCCACTGCACCACCGGATGGCTTGAACCCCTTCTTCACATCCTCCGGCTTCTCAGAACCGGTCGCGATCACGCCCAGCACCGCCCCTACTGGCGCCTTGCCCCCTTCGACGATCGCGATGACCGCCAGCGTGCCGCTCTCGAACGATTCCATCGGCATCACGGCCTTGTCCGTCTCGACGTCGGCGATCTCTTCGCCGGCTTTTACCTTGTCGCCTTCCTTCTTGTGCCATTTGACGACCGTGCCTTCGGTCATGGTGTCGGACAGCTGTGGCATCGTGATTTCTGCGGGCATCGTATTGGTCTCCGTCTATCGTTAAGTAAGGCGTCGGATGATAGGGAAACCGCCGCCCGTTGTCATGTTGCGCTGCAGGTCGGCCGGTCGCGCAATCCGCCGTTTGTGGCAGGTTCGAACTCGATCTTGCCAGCGGTTGCGTTCCCCGGCTGGAACCATTCGATTGTTTTGTAAGCGCGTTCACCTCAACAGTGGGCCGGACATCGCGTACAATGATTCGTTACGCCCAATGTCGTCACAACTGGATATCCTCGCGCTCGAACCGTTTTACGGGGGCGCTCGCCGCGTGATGCTGGAAACGGTGATGCGCTACAGCCGTCACCGCTGGACGCTGCTGAAGCTGCCACCGCGTCGAATCGAGCGCCGGTTATCGGTGGCGGCCCACTGGTTCGCGGAACAGCTTCAACGGCACTGGTCGGGCAAAATCGACCTCGTCTTCACGAGCGAAGCGCTGAACCTCGCCGACCTGCTACGGCTGGTGCCGAAGCTGTCGAAGAAGCCGACGATCGCCTACTTCCACGATAACCAGTTGCCCGACGTAACGGCTACCGGCAGTCAGCCGTTGGACTTCGTCAACATCAACACCGCATCGGTCGCCGACGAGGTTTGGTTCAACAGCGTCTTCCACCTCAAGACGTTCCTGGCCCGCGCCAATGCGCTGCTCGCACGGCACCCCGAGTACGCTGCGCTCAGCCCGATGGCGACGTTGGCCGGCAAGGTGCACGTAATGCCACCGTCGATCGACACGGGCGACATTCAGCAGCATCGCAAGGGCGCGTTGATGCCTCGGCCGACGCGCAGCATCTTCGTCGACACGCGCGACGCCGACGTGCGCCTGCTGAACGCCGCCATCGGCATGCTGCAGCGGCGCGGCGAGAAGTTCGACCTGACGACGATCGGCCCCGTCGACGGGCTCGACCCCAGCCTGGAACGCCGAACGCTGCCGGAGCAGGACCACCACGCCCATGTCCAGGCGCTGTTTGCATCCGGCGTCTACCTGAGTTCCAAACCGGGCGCCATGTCTGACTTCCACGCGATCCGCGCGCTGTCGGCCGGCTGCTGGCCGGTCTTCCCGCGTGGCGGGGTTTACCCGGAATTGCTGCCACCAACGATTCACTCGTCTTGCCTGTTCGAACCGGTCGCCGAACGGATGGCCAGCCGCATGCAGGACGCCTGGTACCTGGAACGGCCGGACGGCTATCAATTGCAGTTGACCGAGCTGCTCAAGCGCTTCGACCCCGTCACCGCCTGCCGTGCGATGGACCAGCGTCTCGAAGAGACGGCCGTGCGGCACGTGGTTTCAAAGTAGACGTAGAGACACTCCCCTGTAGTGGCGACGCCCGCGTCGCGGTGTGGCGCAGCCACAATGCTTCGCGTGCCATCGGCGGCTTGCCCGCCCGTGTTCTCCTGATCGATACGACATCAGCCGCGCGCGGACATTCCGCCAACGGCACGCAGTTCCGTTCACTCGACGCTGCGCCTCGACCGCGACGCAGCCGTCGCCACTACAGGAGTTGATCAGGCGCTCTTGATGCGCTTCGTGGGAGTGGGTTTCGGCTTGCCGGCCACCACCGGCGTTACCGCGACCGACTTGGCCGGCGCGAATTCCGACTGGGCGGTTTCCAGCAGTTCTTTCGCCTGCGCGCGGGTCGTGTCGGTGATGCGGGTGCCACCGATCATCTCGGCCAATTCCTGAAGGCGTTCGTCGCCATCCATCACGCGCACGGTCGTACGCGTTTCGTTGCCGGCCACGGCCTTGCGCACCGTAAGATGACGGTCGCCGTAGCTGGCGATCTGCGGCAAGTGCGTGATGCAGAGCACTTGGTGATGCGACGCGAGGGCGCGCAGCTTGTTACCGATAATCGACCCGAGTCGACCGCCCACGTTCGCGTCGATCTCGTCGAAGACCAGGACCGACACGCGGTCGCTTTGCGCCAGAATGCCTTTCAGCGCCAGCATGATGCGCGACATCTCACCGCCCGAGGCAATCTTGCGGAGTGGCTGTGGCGTGAGGCCTGGGTTCGTCTGTGCGATGAACTCCACGGCATCGAAACCCGACGGCGTCGCGCCCGATAGATCTGCACCGGGCGGCGTTTGGTTCACTGCTACCGTGAACTTCGCCTTCTCCATCCCCAGCTCGGCCAGTTGACTCTCAATCAACGGCGACAACTTCTTCGCCACCGCCTGCCGCTTGGCCGTCAGTTCGGCGCCGAGCACTTTTACCTTCTTGGCCAAAGGATCGATCTGCGACGTCAGCGTCGACAGGTCGTCGCCGGCACGTTCCAGTTCGGTAATCGTCTGGCCGATCTCGGCACGGTAGGCGATGGTCGCCTCGATCGGATCGCCGTACTTGTTCAGCACCCGGTTGATCGTGTTCAGGCGGTCGTCCACCTCGGCCAGTTCGGCCGGGTCGAGGTCCAGCTTGTCGAGGTAACGCGACAGGTCGTACGACGCCTCTTCCACCTGAATCGTCGCGTCGCGCAGCCCGTTGGCAATGGGCTGCAGGCTGCCGTCGAGCATCGCCAGTTCCGCAACAACCCCGGCGGCCATCTTCATGCGTTCGACGACGGACCCATCGGCTTCGTACAACGCGGTGTAGGTTGCCCCCGCATCCTTCTTCAGCTTTTCAAGGTTCTGCAGGATCGACGTGCGGGCTGATAGCTCCGCGTACTCGGCCGGGTCTAGCTCGGCGTTGTCGATCTCGTTGGCTTGAAAACGGTACAGGTCCAACTGCTGGCGGCGCAGCGACTGATTCGTCGACAGCTCGGCCAACCGCCGGCGGGCTTCGGTGAGTTGGGTGTAGGCGTCGTTGTACTGCTTGCGCAGTCCCCAGAGGTCGCCAAACTGGTCGAGCACGTCGATCTGGTGCGCCGGCTTCAGCAGGTACTGGTGATCATGTTGCCCGTGCACGTCGACGAGCGCCTCGGCGACGACGCGCAGCATCGTCAGCGTGATCGGGTTGCCGTTGAGCGTGACCGAACTGCGGCCACTGGCGTGCAGGCGGCGCGTCAGCAGCAGTTCACCCCCGTCGGCCGATAGCGAAGTGTCGGTGACGGCTTCCAGGTGTCTAATCGTTTGCCTGTCGCGTAGTTCGAACACGCCACTGACGCGGCCTTCATCCACCCCGCCGCGCAGCATCTCAGCGCCACTGCGCAGGCCGAGCAGCAGCTCGATCGCGCCGATGACGAGGCTCTTTCCGGCGCCGGTGGCGCCGGTGAAGCAGTTTAGACCGGCGGCGAACTCAATGCGCGCGTCGGCGATCACCGCGAGGTTCGAGATGTGTAGTTCGCGAAGCATGGTTGGAAGTCGGAAAGGGGGCAATACGAAACGCGGCAGCAAAGACGGCGATCCGCTCTGGCGATCGCGGTCTCCCTGTTCCCCATCGCGTTCTAACTCACGCGCGAGCCAGGTGCCGTCTCTTGGCTGGGCATGGCGACGATCACCTTGTTCGTGGCTGCATCGGTGGCGGCCAAGAGCATGCCCTGGCTGATCTCGCCGCGCATCGTGCGGGGTTCCAGGTTAGCCACGATGATGATCTGCTTGCCCACCAGTGCTTCCGGCTCATAGTGACCGCGCAAGCCTGCGCAGATTTGTCGCTGCTCACCACCCAGGTCAATCTTCAATACCAGCAGTTTATCCGCGTTCGTGTGCGGCCGGCACTCCACAATTGTCGCGACCCGAAGGTCCAACTTGGCAAAATCGTCGTACTTGATGGTCGATACTGTCGTGTCCACGCGCTGAGCCTCCGGAAGATGGATAAGCAGAATAGTTTATGCACGGCCACCGACAAAGCCAAGGCAAAACGAAGCTGGAACTTCGGTTTTGGCACGGCCTGTGCAATGGAAGAGCTCGTAGCTTTACTGGCGAAAGGAGCCATTCATGAAGCGTCAGATCACTGCCTCGATGTTGTCGGTTGCGTGGCTGGGCCTGCCCGTTCTGGTCGGTTGCGATGATACGATCGCAAGCAAGGAGACGACCAAGACCTCCTCGGACGGCACCGAGATCCGCAAGGAGACCGAAGTCAAAGAACGCCCCGATGGCACGATCGTGAAGGAAGAGACGAAGACGAAGACCGATGTGGACTAAGCGACGGTCCGTCGACAAATTCAGCAATACCCACACGGGCTGGGCCGCGTAAATGCGGTCCAGTCCGTTTGCGTTAGATACTGCCCATTGAAGGAAATAAGAAAACCCGTACACTTCGAAGGCGCTAGAATCGGCACAGGCTGGCGTAACGCCTGAGAAGTGAAAACCGACCTTCCTCCGGAGCACCGAATGTCCGTGGTAGACGAAGTAGCCAAACGTCCCGCAACCCGTAAACCGCCCGAGTCGAACAGCGCCGCCAAGTCGGATGGCTCGGCCGAGCGGGCTCGCCTTCGGCTGATGATGCTCATCCGCCGGTTCGAAGAACGCACCGTGCAGGAATACCAAAAGGCCGGTCAGAAGATTGGGGGCTTTTGCCACGTCTACAGCGGCCAGGAAGCGATCGCCGTCGGTATTTCGGCGATCTTTCAAAAGGGCAAAGACCAGCTGATCAACGGCTACCGTTGTCATGGTCACAGCCTGGCGCTGGGCATGCCCGCCCGCGACTGCTTCGCCGAGCTGTTCGGTAAAGCGACCGGATGCAGTAAGGGCAAGGGCGGCTCGATGCACTTCTTCGACGCCGAGGCTGGCAACAACGGTGGGCACGGCATCGTCGGTGGACACATCCCGGTTGGCCTGGGGCTGGCATTCGCACAAAAGTACAAGAACACGGGTGGCGTTACCTTCTGCCTGTTCGGTGATGGCGCTATCAACCAGGGCACGCATAACGAAGCGCTGAACATGGCCAGCCTGATGAAGGCGCCGGTTATCTGGATCGTCGAAAACAACGGCGTCGCCATGGGCACGCAGGTGGAACGTAGCAGCGCCGAGAAGGACCTCGCCGAGCGCGGCAGCGGCTACGCGATGCCGCACTACCACGTCGACGGCAACGATGTCGACACGGTCATCGAAAAATTCGGCGCGGCCGTCGAGCGAGCCCGCAAGGGCGAGGGCCCCAGCTACATCGTCGCCGACACATATCGCTTCCGTGGTCACTCGATGTCCGACGCGATGAAGTATCGCACGAAGGACGAGATGGAGAAGGCCAAGCTCCGCGACCCGATCACGCTCTACGAGGTCCGCCTTCGCGAGCAGGGCCTACTGACGCAGGAGCAGATCGACCAGCTGCAGGAAGAAGTATCCAAGGAAGTCGCCGACGCGGTGGCTCAGGCGGACAACGATCCGCACCCGCAGCTGGAAGATCGGTTTGACGATATCTTGGCGGAAAAGTATCCGTATCAGCCAAAGTGAGGCTGGGGCGCCTCGTGCGTACCACGGGTGGCTCGCCCGTGTTTGCTTTTGAATCCAACATCGAGACACGGGCGAGCCGCCCGTGGTACAGCAGATAGAACGACTCCCATGGCGCAACTGCAATTTCGACAAGCCCTCCGTGCCGCGATGACCGAGGAGATGGAGCGCGACGAGAACGTATTCCTGATCGGCGAGGAAGTCGCCGAGTACAACGGCGCCTACAAGGTGTCCGAAGGCATGCTCGACAAGTTCGGGCCGAAGCGCATCATCGACACGCCGATTTCCGAGGCCGCCTTCAGTGGTCTTGCCGTCGGGTCGGCGTGCATGGGGCTGCGGCCGATTGTGGAGTTCATGAGCTGGTCGTTCACCTGGGTCTGCATCGACCAGATCGTCAACAACGCCGCCAACGTGCGCTACATGTCGGGCGGGCAGTACAAGGTGCCGGTCGTCTTCCGTGGTGGCAACGGCATCGCTCACCAGCTCGGCGCCACGCACAGCCACCGCATGGAGAGCGTCTACGCCCGCATTCCCGGGCTGATCGTCGTTCATCCTTCTACGCCCGCCGACGCCAAGGGCCTGCTCAAGAGCAGCATTCGCTGTGACGACCCGGTCATCTTTCTCGAATCTGAGAAGATGCTGAACGAGCTCGGCGAGGTGCCGGACGATGCGGACTACACCGTGCCGATCGGCGTCGCCAACGTGGAACGCCAGGGCAAGGACGTAACGCTCGTCAGCTACGGCCGCGCGCTGCAACGCGTGGTGCGCCCCGCGGTGAAGGCACTGGCCGACGACCATGGTATCGACGTCGAGCTGATCGACCTGCGCACGCTGCGCCCGATGGACACGAAGACGTGCATCGAGAGCATCAAGAAGACCAACCGCTGCGTGATCGTCGACGAGGACTGGGGCTACTGCGGCATGGGCTCGGGCATCCTGCAGAAGCTGCAGAAGCCCGCGTTCGACTACCTCGACGCCCCGATCGAGTACGTCCACAGCGACGAGATCCCCGTCCCCTTCAACCACTACCTCGAGGAAGCCATGATGCCGTCCGTCGATCGCATCGTGTCGGCCGTGAAGGAAGTCTGCTACCGATAGAGATGATCATTGCGGATTGGGGAGTTCGGATTGCGGATTGAAAGATCGCCGGTCCTGGGCATTCACAATCCGCACTTCGAAACCCGAGATCTGCAATCTGGAGTTCCCGACATGCCCGCTGAAATCACCATGCCTCAGCTCTCGGACACGATGACCGAGGGAACCGTCGTCAAGTGGCTCAAGAAGGAAGGGGACAAGGTCCGCGCCGGCGAGGTGATCGCCGAGGTGGAGACCGACAAGGCCAACATGGAGATGGAGGCCTTCGAGGCCGGCACGCTCGCGGTCATCGCGGTGCCCGAAGGTGGCAAGGCGGCGGTGGGCGCCGCGATCGCGATCCTGGCGACGGGTTCCGAGAAGGTCGAGGACGTGAAGAAGTCGGGCAGCACGACGGCCAAGGCGGCCGCCAGCGCGCCGGCGGGCAACGCAGTCGCACGTCCGGAGGCCAGCAATCAGCAGGCGGCACCGAAGGCGGCGATGGCGGCGGCCTCGGCAGGTCAGGAACGCGTGCCGCAGCCGGCGGAATCGGGTGGCGCGGTCGCGACGCACGAGGCGGCCAGCCGCAGTGAAATTCACGAGCCCGACGGAGTCGGTCACGGCGCGACGCGCGGGCCGGCCCATGCGGTGCCGCCCCTGCCGCATGGCAACGGAAATGGCAACGGCAACGGTTCGCGCGTCTTCGCATCACCGCTCGCACGTCGCGTCGCGGCCGACAAGGGTGTGGACCTTGCCGAGGTGAAGGGCACGGGGCCGAACGGTCGCGTCGTGCAGGCCGATGTGCTTTCGTATCAGCCAACAGCGAAGCAGGCTGGGGGAGCCACCGAAGAGAAGACCACCGGCAAGCCGGCGGCTAAGTCGGAAGCGACGGCGCCGGCACGCGTCGGCACTGGCGAGAAGCAGGTCATCCCGCTCACGAAGATGCGCCAGACAATCGCGGCCCGCCTGCAGCAATCGAAGCAGCAGATCCCGCACTTCTACGAGACGGTCGACGTCGACGTCGAGGCCCTCTCCGAACTGCGCGAGCGCGTCAATAAGCAGCTCGAGAAGGAAAAGGTCCGCCTCAGCATCGGCGACTTTATCGCCAAGGCGGTCGCGACTGCGCTCGTGCAGCACCCGGCCGTCAACGCGCACTACGACGGCAAGAACAACCAGATCATCCGCTACGGTGACGTTCACCTCGGCATGGCCGTCGCGCTGCCCGACGGGCTGATCGTCCCCGTCCTGCGCCACATCAACCAGATGGGCCTGAAGGAGATCCGCCAGCGCTCGGCCGAGCTGGTCGACAAGGCCCGCGGTCAAAAGCTCAAGGGCGACGAGATGAGCGGCGCGACGTTCACCGTCAGCAACCTCGGCACCTTCGGCGTCAAAGAATTCGCTGCGATCGTGAACCCCCCCGAGGTCGGCATCCTCGCCATCGCCGCCGCCGAGCCACGGGCGGTGGTGCGGAACGGGCAGATCGTCGCCCGCACGATCATGTCGATCACGCTGTCGGCCGACCATCGTGCCGTCGATGGCGCCGTTGCCGCCGATTTCCTGCGCACGCTGAAGAACCTGCTGGAAGAGCCGGGGTTGATGCTGGTTTAACTGCAGTACGAATTGACCGTTTGATTGATATCAAAAGCAGAGATGGAACTTCGGATTCCATCTCTGCTTTTTTATTGGCCTGCGCCGTTCTGTTTCCAGCGCGCAACATCGATTTCCATCCATTCCCGGTGAACTGAACCCGATCGGGAATGAGCGGAATCTGCCCAAACCGCTTTCGTTCATGGCGGCGGTTTGGGCAAGCGACAACCCGAAACGGTGCACCATTGTGCACCATCGGGTGATGGGCAGCAGGGAGGCGATGTCGCAGGCGCCGGCTATTCAGTTGTCAAAGAGCACGCTATCCATCTCTACGCCTGCGCTGCGCAGAAGACGCGGGGTTGGCGCAACACCATCCGCATTTCTTCGCGTCCGCCTTCGCGTCCTTCGCGCCTTCGCGTCTCTGCTTTTTCGCAATTGCGGCTCCGCCGCGTGGCAGACAAGAATGTTCGGCGGACCAAGAAGACAAAGACCAAAGAGATACAGGCTAGAATGCCTGTGCCACAGAAGAGGGAATACGGGGGGAGAGACAGGCAGGAATGCCTGTCCTACAGAAGAGGCGTAACGCCAAAGGGGCGCGTGGTGGTCGCGTTGAGGCGCGACGAAGCGCTGACGCCCTTGAGCCGCGGCGCGGCCCAAGGGTGTCCGGCCGTGATTACCGTTCCAGCCGTTCCAGCAGGTACGACTTGATCTTGTCGATCGAGACGCGTTCCTGCGTCATCGTATCGCGTTCGCGAACCGTCACGGTTTGGCTCGCCAGCGTGTCACCGTCGATCGTCAGGCAGTACGGCGTGCCGATCTCGTCCATGCGGGCGTAGCGCTTGCCGATCGACTGCTTTGCATCGTACTCGCACGTGAACGACTGCCGCAAATCGAGGTAGAGCTTCTCGGCGACCTCGGGCATGCCTTCCTTGTTCACCAGCGGGAACACGCCGCACTTCACCGGGGCGAAGCGGGGCTTAAACGAGAAGTATTCCTCGGCCCCCTGCCGGCCCTTCTCATGGCGGTACGATTCGCACAGCAGCACCAGCACCGCGCGTGTCAGCCCGCTGGCGGGCTCGATGACGTGCGGGACGTACCGGCTGCGCGACTTGATCTCGTCGGCGGCGACGCCCTGCTCCTTCAGCTTCAGTTGCAGTTCCTGATCGAAGAAGTCCAGCTTTTGGCCGGAATGCTTCTGGTGCTGCGTCAGGTCGTAATCGCCACGATGCGCGACGCCTTCCAGTTCGCCGAACTCGGGGGCGGTGAAGGGGTACTTGTACTCGATGTCGGTGGTGGCCTTGGAGTAATGGCTCAGCTCATCGGTCGCGTGGTCGCGGAAGACGAGGTTCTCCTGCTTCACGCCGAGGCTCAGCCACCACTTCATGCGCTCCTGCTTCCAGAACTCGAACCACTCCAGCGACTGGTCCGGCGGGCAGAAGAACTCCATCTCCATCTGCTCGAACTCGCGCGAGCGGAAGATGAAGTTGCGCGGCGTCACCTCGTTGCGGAAGCTCTTGCCGACCTGCGCCACGCCGAACGGCACCTTCACGCGCGTGGTGTCCAGGATGTTCTTGTAGTCCAGAAAGATGCCTTGGGCCGTCTCCGGGCGCAGGTAGACCAGGTTTTCCTGCGTCTGCTGAAGGCCGGCGTAGGAGATCATCATCAGGTTGAACTGCTCGGGCTCGCCCAGCGGCGCGCCGCAGAGGATGCAAGGCTCGGTGTTGGCCGCCAGCGCGTGCACGACCGCCTTGGCGTCTGCCCCGGCGGGCGCTTCGACCGCTGCCTGCGAAATGGCGGCCAGGTTGGGGGCCGACTTGCGGGCCTTGTTCTTCACCCAGCGGATGAGCGTATCGGGATCGGTCTTCGTGAAGTTCTCGGTCGCGGTCAACAGCTCGGCGAACCATTTCGACTGGGTGGCGAGAATGTCCCAGTAATGGTCGGCGCGCAGGATGTGGCCGCACTTCGTGCACTTGCGCATCGGGTCGGCGAACGTCGCGGTGTGGCCGCTGGCATCCCAGGTCTTGGGGTGCTGGATGATCGACGAATCGAGCCCAACGATCTCCACCGGGTGCCCGTCCGGCCCGATCGGTGGGCACTCGACCATGTTCCGCCACCACCAGTCGCGAATGTTGTTCTTCAGCAGCACGCCGAGCGGCCCGTAGTCCCAAAACCCGCGCAGGCCGCCGTAGATCTCGCTCGCCTGATAGACGAACCCCCGGCGCTTGCAGAGGGAGACGATCTGTTCCATCACGTTCACGTTGGGTGCGGCTGCGTCGGGCATGTTTCGGTTCCTGTCTTCCGTACCACGGGCGGCCCGCCCGTGATCTGCGCTTGTTCGCGAAGCAGAGGACACGGGCGGGCCGCCCGTGGTACGTCTGCAAATACAGACACCCGGCATCAGACATTCGCAGTCGACGCGACTCAAGCGCTTTCGCGCCGCGTCACGGAGTGCAAATGCCTAATGCCGGGTGTTTTGGATCGAATGTGGCGACTAAAACGCGCCACACTGGATTTTCGACTGTTCGGCTATGTACGCCGCGATTAGGCTTTTGCGGCGCCGGTACCCTTGACCGCCCCACCGATGACCGCGCTGGCCTTCACGCCAGACTTCACCAGGTTGGCCTTCTTGGCCAGCCGGCTGCGCTTGCGGGCGGCGGCGTTCTTGTGGATGGTGTGCTTGGCCGCCATCCGATCCAGGACGGCAGAGGTCTTGTTCAGCTCGGTATCGATCTTCGCATGATCCCCACCGGCCAGGGCCACGGTGAAGGTCTTGACCTGATCCTTGAGGACCGCCTTGCGGGCGCGGTTACGCGCGTTGCGCTTCAGGGTCTGGCGAACGCGTTTTTTAGCAGACAGCGAATGGGCCACGATCAACTCTCCAATGGTTCAACCTGCTCCCATCACCGGGAACAGAGTCGAACAAGGATAGTGAATTTGCAATCAATGTAAAGTGGACGGGGGATCGGAATTGGGGAATGCGAACTCGCACGGACGATTGGTCATCTTGAGGGATTGCCTATTAGGTCCGACCACTGACTGGGTCGCGCCAAATGTCTTCCCGATGGGAGCATCAGGCGACCTGAGGGATCTCGAGCGACGGACACTATCGGCCTTGGGAGATCCCTCAGGTCGGCAAGCCTCCCATCGGGATGACACGCCCCTGATCAACGCAGGGTTTTGTACGCTACCCTTTGGGACGAACGAGATCCTTCGGAGTTGATTAGGATGACGTCTGGTAATCAAAGCCTATAGATCCATTCGGCATTCCTTCCCCCACTCACTACAATCCCGCCCCATGGAGCACCTCAAGCGACTCATCCGCGATATCCACGACTTTCCGAAGCCCGGCATTATGTTCCGCGACATCACCCCCCTGCTGGCCGACCCGGCCGGTCTGGCGCTGTCGATCGAGCTGCTGGCCAACCCGTATCGCGGGAAGTACATCGACCTGGTCGTGGGGGCCGAGAGCCGGGGGTTCATCTTTGGCACCGCAGTGGCATCGCATCTTTCAGCGGGGTTTGCGCTGGTGCGCAAGCCGGGCAAGTTGCCGAGCAAGCGGGTCTCGATCACGTACGACTTGGAATACGGCACCGACACGCTCGAGATGCACGATGACGCCGTCATCGAGGGCCAGCGCGTTTTGATCATCGACGACCTGCTGGCGACGGGCGGCACCATGAAGGCCTGCATCGACCTCGTCACCCAACTGGGCGGCGACGTGGTCGGGGCGGCGGTGCTGATCGAGCTCGACGGCCTGGGTGGCCGTGACAAGGTGGGCGACGTCGACGTGCACTCGGTGCTGCAGTATTAGCGCGCGCGGTCCGGCTGGTCGCATGGACTTCGCCTCAATCAACGGCGCCCACCGGCCGATAATAGAAGCGATGGGCATGCTTCTCGTCATTGCGATTGCCGCCGCCTGGGTGACGTTGTCGTTGCTCGGCAGTGAGATGCAGCGTCAACGGCAGAACCAAGCGGTGACCGAGCACATCGCCGCCCGCCGCGCCGCCAAGGAGGCCGCCGCCGCGATCGAGGCGGCCAACGAGGCCAAGGCGAAGGCCGACAAGGCCGCCGCGGGTCGCCGACCTTCACATTGACACGTATTTCCTTCCAGCCTAAAGTCTTGCGCTGGTTGGGTCCGCTCATCATCCCCACGTCGCGAGGTGGCCCGTGCAACAGGATAATTCTTATTTTTTCGCGTCATTGATCGCCTTTTCCGTCGCGGCCGTCCTGGTGGTCGGTGGGCTGTACCTCGGGCTTCGGCACCGGGACTGGGACATGTTCGCGCTCGCTGGCGTCTCGCTCGTGCTGCTCGCCCTTGGCGTCTACGCCCGCAGCGAGATCAACGGTGCGCGGGCCACCGCGAATAAGTCGCTGGAACATGCCGCGGCGCTCGGTGAGCGGCTGGAACAGATCTGCGTCATCCTGAACGTCATCAGCGAACAGCAACTGCTCAGCGACCGCGCCAAGAGCGTCGCGTTCCGCGAAAAGGACAGCGAGGCCCTTCGCCGGGCGATCCGCGAGGAAATCTCCAAGCAGAACTTCGACGGCGCCGTCGCGCTGGCCGACGATATGGAGCGCACGTTCGGCTACAAGGCCGAGGCCGAACAGTTCCGCGCCGAAGTGCAGGAACGCCGCGAGGAACGCATGCGACGGCAGGTGGTCGAGGCGATGGGCGCCGTCGACAAGCTGGTGCGCGACGAGCGATGGGCCGAGGCGTTCCGCGAAGCCGAGCGGTTGCGCGAGCGGTTCCCGGAGTCCGAGTCGGTCAAGCTGCTGCCAAAGGAAGTGGAGATGCGCCGCGAGGCGCACAAGAAGCAGTTGCTGATCGAGTGGAACGACGCCGTGAAGCGGCACGACACCGACGCGAGCATCGAGATCCTGAAGAAGCTCGACCTCTACCTGACGCCGGCCGAGGCCGAATCGATGCAGGAAAGCGTGCGGGGCGTGTTCAAGGACAAGCTCAACGCGCTGCGAACCCAATTCTCGCTGGCCGTCCAGGATCACCACTGGCACGAGGCCGTTCGGCTCGGCGAGACGATCATAACCGACTTTCCCAACTCGCGCATCGCGACGGAAGTCAAAGAATCGATGGACGGCCTTCGCAAGCGCGCCGCGGAAGAACCGGAAGAAGCTACGGCACGGGCGTAGGCTGCTGGTCGTATCCCCGGGACGGCGTTACCACACGAGTTATCATCCCGATGGGAGGCTTGCCGACCTGAGGGATCTCGACGGGCGGACGGTTCTCGGCTGTTCGAGATCCCTCAGGTCGCCTTAGGCTCCCATCGGGATGACATCCTTTTGACCCATACTGTGCACCATCAAAGAGCCGGAAACGTCACTTCGCAGCGAGTGCCGGCTCTTTCTCTTTCACCACGCCGCGCTTCTTCTCCTCGTTCTGCTTCATCAGGTTGCGAAGCACCATCAACAGCGTCTCGCTCTCCATGAACGTTGGCGGCATGCGGAGGTAGACCGTCTTGTCGTCGATCACGCGGAGAGTACCAGGGGCGTTGGTTAAACCTTCCGAAGCCAGTTTTGCATCGCGGACGGTCAGCACAACGTCGGGCGCCTTCTTGATAATGCTCTCGACGCCGAAGATCTGGCAGAGCAGGCGCATTTCCGTGAGCGCAAATAGCACCACTACCTGCCGCGGCGGATCGCCGAAGGCGTCCTTCATGTCCTGTTCGAGCAAGTGCAACATGTCCAGTGATGTGCAGCGGGTCATCCGCCGGTAGACGTCCAGCCGCTGCCGGTCGGCGGTGATGTAGGTCTTGGGGATGAACGCGCTGATGCCGATATCGACGTGCGCTTCCGGCGTCGTCGCCTTCGGCTCGTTCTTTAGCTGCCGCGTGGCCTCTTCGAGCAGCTGGCAGTACATCTCGTAACCCACGGTAGCGATGTGGCCCGATTGTTCCGGCCCAAGGATGTTACCGCTGCCGCGAATTTCCAAGTCGCGCATGGCGATCTTGAAACCAGCGCCCAGGTGGCTGTACTCCTCGATCGCCTTCAGTCGCTTGGCGGCCACGGGCGTCACCGGGCGGTCGGGCGGTAGCAGCAGGTAGCAGTAGGCGCGGTTCTTGTAGCGGCCGACGCGGCCGCGCAGCTGGTGCAGTTCCGATAGGCCGAAGCGGTCGGCCTTGTTGATGAAGATCGTGTTGGCGTTGGGGATGTCTAGGCCGCTCTCGATGATTGTGGTGGCGACCAAGATGTCGGCCTCGTGGCGGATGAACTTCATCATCACGTCTTCAAGTTCGCCGTCCTCCATCTGGCCGTGCCCGACGATGATGCGCGCGTCCGGCACGAGCTGCTGCAGCTCGTCGGCGACATCGAGGATGTTGTAGACGCGGTTGTGGACGAAGTAGACCTGCCCGCCGCGGTTCAGTTCGCGCAGGACTGCCATCTTGATGCGGCTCTTGTCGTAGGTCGCCACCTCCGTCACGATGCTCCGCCGGTCCTGCGGCGCGGTGGTCAGCGAGGAGATGTCGCGTAGGCCCAGCATGCTCATGTGCAGCGTGCGCGGGATGGGCGTGGCCGACATCGTCAGCACATCGACGGTCTTGCGCATCTGCTTGAGCTTCTCCTTATGCGTGACGCCGAAGCGCTGTTCTTCATCGATCACGACGAGGCCGAGGTCGGCGAACTTCACGTCCTTGCTGAAGATGCGATGCGTGCCGATCAGCACGTCCACCTCACCGGCGGCCGTGCGCTTCAGCGTCTCCTTGATCTCCTTGCTACTCTTAAATCGGCTGACCGATTCGACGTTGAACGGGTAGTTGACCATGCGCTCTTTAAATGAGCGATGATGCTGCTCGGCGAGCACCGTCGTCGGCACGAGCACGGCCACCTGCTTGCCGTATTCAACGGCCTTGAACGCCGCCCGCATCGCCATCTCGGTCTTGCCGTACCCCACGTCGCCGCAGAGCAGACGGTCCATCGGGCGGTGCTTCTGCATGTCCTGCTTGATCTCCTCAGCGCTGGTGAGCTGATCGACCGTCGGCTCGTACGGAAACTCCGCCTCGAACTCCCGCTGCCATTCTGTATCGGGCGGATACGACACGCCCTTCTCCGCAGCGCGCGCCGCCTGAACCTCGATGAGTTCCGCGGCCATGTCCATCACCGCTTCGGCGACCTTGGCCTTCTGCTTCTCCCAAACCCCGCTGCCCAAGCGCGACAGTTGTGGATGGCCTTGGAACCCGCCGATGTACTTCTGAATCAGGTTCACGCGCGTCGCCGGCACGTGCAGCGTGGCGTTCTCGGCGAAGCGAAGTGTCAGGTACTCGTCGTTCTTGCCATCCTTGCTGAGCGTTTGAATGCCGGTGAACTTCGCGATGCCGTGCGCGACGTGAACGACGTAGTCGCCGACCTTCAGGTCCAGGAACGAATCGACCGGCCGGCTCGCGACGACCTTCTTCACGCGACGGCGCTGTTCGTATCGATGGAACAGCTCATGGTGACCCAGCAGCGCGATCGGCTTGCCCGTACCACGGGCGGCCCGCCCGTGTTCCTCCGCGTCATCAGAAGACACGGGCGAGCCGCCCGTGGTACGGCTGTCCCACACGAATCCACGATGCAGGTAACCGATCGGCACCTTGATCTTCTTGCACGCATCCGACGAAACGTCCGCTTCCAGCAGTTCGCAGAAGCGTTTTGCCTCGCCTTCGTTCTCGCAGTAGACGACGACCTCGTGCGTCTCGGCCAGTTCCGCCAGTTCGCGCAGGGCCTTCTTCGCTTCCGTCTCGAAACGCTGAAGCGACGTGATCGGCAGCTTCATCGCGCCGGCAGCCGCATCACCCACGAGTGATGGCGCTGCGGACGTGCCTTGATCAAACTGGCTCAGTTCCAACCGCGGGAAACCCGCGGCCTGGGCAAGCACGGCCTTCAGCGGATAAATCCCCTTCACGTCCGGCAACCGGCCGAAGTAGCTCTTGGCCTGCTCGGCGATCTCCAGCGGTTCCCAGAGCACCACGACTGTGTCGGGCGGCAGATAGGTGAAGATGCTCGTGCTGTCGCCGCTGTCGAGCTGGCCTTTGAGGTCCATCACGCGGACGTTCTCAAGTTTGTCACCGGAGCCGAGCGTATCGAGGTCGAACTTGCGGATGGACTCGATCTCGTCGCCGAAAAAATCGACGCGCACGGTCAGGCCGACCATCTCACCGGCCTCTTCGAAGTTGCCGGGCATGTAGATGTCAATAATGCCGCCGCGCACCGCGAAGTCGCCGGGCACTTCAACTTGGTCCAGGCGGTTGTAACCGTGCTCGCTCAGCCAGACGATGAGTTTCTCCGGTTCCATCGCCATGCCCGGCTTTAGCGTCAGCAGCAGTTGCTGAAGTTGATTGCGCGACGGCACCGCCTGCATCAGCGCCTGGATCGGGGCGACCAGCACCGGCGCGTCGGCCTTGCCCGTGGCGTACTTCGACACCATCTGCAGGCGGTTCGACACCTGCTCTTCACTGACGCGGCCCAGGCTGCCGCCGAGTTCCAGCGCCGGCATGACGTCTGGCCGAAAGCCACCGAACAGTTCGACGTCGTCCGCCAGGTCGTCCCCTTCGTCCAGGTGACCGCAGATGAACAGCACCCGCTGACCGAGCTGCTTGTGAATAGCCGCCACCACGAGCGCGACGCTGCTGCCCCACAACCCCGCCGCCGACGCGGCACGGTGGGTACGGACGGTGTCGGCCAGTTGCTTCAACGGGCGCGCAGCGACAAGCCGCCCGACAACTTCGGGAGGGGTGGAGTTGCTCATAGGTGTAATATTAGGCGGGTGTTATCGGGCCGTAAAGCGCCCAATGCGTCCCGTTCTTGCTAGCTGTGGGAGGCTCTGCGGTTATCTCTCCAAGCCTAAGAACAGCTCTGAGAGCGTGAGAGTTACTCTGGCGGCCTCTCCATCAACCTGCGAGCGCGACAGTTAATCTGCGGGTCTCAGAGTAAACGCTAAGCTCTTAGATTGAATCGCAGGGCCTGAAGTTTACTCCTAGAGCCTCAGAGTCAACGAGAAGGCTTCCTGTTTACTCTCACGTCTTCAGATTGAGCCCTGAGGCTTAGGATTGAACGCCAAGGCGTGAAAACAAACGTCAAAGCATTATCCGGACGTCCGCTGGCAAGCCGATTGGCTAAGTGACCGATCACTGCCTAATTGGTCAATGTCGGATATAGAAGTGTTCAAACTCGCCCGTTGCGGGCAGGTCTTTCAGGTCGACCTTTTTGATGAAGCAGTTCATCTTCTGGCTGACCGTGCTGACGATCTCATCCATGTCGCCGTCGGGGCCTTCCATGATGAGTTCGACGCGGCCATCGGGCAGGTTTTTGACGTAGCCGTGGACGTTGTAGCGTTGGGCGATGTTCTGGACGGTGTAGCGGAAACCGACCCCCTGGACGCGACCGCTAAAATGACATTCCCGGCGATGGGTGGGGTCGGCCGGATGTTGAAAGTCTCGCCACGACATCTGCAGGGAATATACCGATGCAATCCGCTATCGCCAACCCAAATTTTCACGAGATTTATTGCCACTGCTGCATGTAGTCGCGAAACGCGATTTGATTGCAGTAGGCGATGAATTCGCGATCGAGCTGATCCAGTGGGGCGCCGAGATAATGCGTCAGGATGGTCACCGTGTTGTCCGCAGTCCAACCGCGGCCATCGGTTAAGCCCCACACCGTGCCGGCGGCGACGTCGGCCAACAGTCGGTCGAACGCCGGGCGGTACATGCCCTGCTCGCCATCGCGCAGGAAACGGATGAACGCCCAGCATTGGCTGTAGAACGCATCGATGCGGTCGCCCGGTCGATGCACGACCTGACCCGCGTGTAGGGTCATCAGTTCCGCGAGCGAGAACAGGAACTTTCCCTCGATCGATCGGCGTAACCCTTGCGCCCGGTTCGAGTTGGTCTCCAGCTTCCATTTCGGCAGGCCGTGGAAGGCGTCGACGTTCTCGAACTGCGTCGCCATCCCCTCTTCCAGGAATCGCGGCAACTCACCCTTGAAGTATCGTGACGCGAACTGGTGCCAGCCCTCGTGGGCCGCGGTGTAGAGCGTGCGGTAGTCGCCGATGTCGTAGGCGACGAAGACGTCGCCAATGGCGTACGCGCCGACCGAGATCTGTAAGTACAGGCTTGCGCGCGGGCCGGTCTGCCGGCGGGTGAACTCGACCCACTGCGATCGCTGGCCGAACACGTAGCAGTCCAACGGTTTGCCGTTGTGAACGACGTTCCCTGCCAGCCGGCGGTACTGCGTGTAGGCCCCTTCCATCAGTTGGGGCAGCGTCTCGAAGAGCGTTTCATCGGGCGAGACGGTCGTGTAGATGCGGTAGTGATCGGTCGTTAAGACGTGGCCGGCTGTCCCTTGGTACGACCAGGGCGCTTGCTGCACCGCGACCGGTTTGCTCAGGCCATTAACCTGCGCCGCGCGATTCTGCGCGCAACCGGCCATCCACAGCATCACGCTAAGCAGCAACGCGATGGCGCGCAACGGTCGAGTTGCGTTTCTGCGCGTCGCGCCTACGCTTGAACTTATGGCCACTGCACGCCTTGACGTCATCAGCATCGGCACCTTGAGCCGCAACCGGCTGTGGAATGAAACGGAAGCCGTCCGCACCGCCCACGCGACCACGACCCTGATCCGCAGTGGGAAGCGCACGATCTTAGTCGATCCCGGCCTGCCCGGCGCGGCGTTGGCGGCGCGATTGTACGAACGCACCGGCCTGAAGCCGTCGGCGATCGATACCGTCTTCCTGACCAACTTCCGCGGCGCCCACCGCGCGGGTCTGGACATCTTCGATAAGGCCAAGCTGATGATCCACGAACTGGAACAGTCCGCCGCCCGCCAGCATCTTCAGAACCTGATTAACGATGCCCCGGAGGAGGATGAAGATCGCAAGTACTTCATCGCCGAGTTGCGGCTCCTGGAGCGCCTGCAGCCCGCGCCGGACAAGCTGGCCGACAACGTCGATTTATTCCCCCTGTTCGGCTACACGCCGGGCACCACCGGCCTGCTCGTCACCACCCCCGCCACCAGCACCCTGATCGCCGGCGACGCCGTGGCGACGCTGGACCACTTCCTAGCCGGGCAGGTACTGCCCGACGCGGCCGACATCAAGGCAGCCCAGGAAGTGCTGGGCGAGGTTTATGAGATCGCCGACCTCGTTGTGCCGGGGCATGACAATTTGTTCGTGAACCCGCGCATGCAGGGGATGTGAAGTCGCGATTGCGGCTTGAGCAACGCCCGAAAGCCAGCCTGTTCAAAGTGGTGGTCGGCGGTGAGGGCGTCGGTGATCTTTAGCCGTTCCATCACCAAGAACGACGTGCAGTCCGTCAGCGACCAGTCCTTGTCTTGTCGCCGAAAGAACAAGTGCGTGGCCGCTTCGAACAGTTCCGCATCCGCAGCGATCACACGTGCCTTCCGGTTCACCGTCAACGTTTCCATCAGCCGGCGAAAAACGATCCGGTTTCGCGCCTGAGCTAAACCGTCGGCCACTTCAAGCAAGACATAATGGGTGGTCACGATCTCGACGTCGATCCGATCAGTCAGACGAGCGGCTCGCTCGTGGAACGGGTCGGCAGGATTGAGCAAAGCGAAGTAATAGAACGCGTCGGCAAAGATCATCGGGTCGCCCGTTTGGGTTGCCCGTGAAGGTAGTGGTCATGGTTGACCGACATGTCGGGCGGCAGCCCGGTCGCGGTGCCTGCCAAGCGCAGCAGGGCCTTACCGATCGGCTCGTCTGCCGTCGGCATGCTTACGACGTCGACCATCACGTCCGTCCCCTCAGGAATCGAGGGATCACCGTCGAGAACGATCTGCCCGTTAACGACTCGGCCACGATACACCATGACTCTCTCCTGGTTACCTACACTATACCAAGGTCCTTCGTCGTAAACAGGCTCTCAAAGACGTATCCCGCCCCTTCGATGTTCTCCCGCGCCCCTTCTAGTCGGTCGATGACGCCGACGATTCGGTCGATCTTCGCCCCGGCGGCTTCCAGGGTTTTGGCGGCTTCCAGGACCTGGCCGCCGGTCGTCATGATGTCCTCGACGATCACTACGAGGTCGCCAGCTTCCAAGACGCCTTCGATCTGCTTGGCGCTGCCGTAGTCCTTCTTGGCGTTGCGGACGATGACGAACGGCTTGCCCGACTCCACCGACGCCGCCGCCGCCAGCGCGACGGCGCCCAGTTCCGGGCCGGCGATGCGCGTCACCTGCGGGCCGATCCTGGCGGCGAACAGTTTGCCCAGTTCGCGCAGCACGTCCGGCTGGGTTTCGAAGCGGTACTTGTCGAGGTAGTAGTTGCTCTTTCGCCCGCTGCGGAGTGTGAACTCGCCACGGAGGAGGGCGACGTCGGAAATGCGCTGGGCCAGTTGTGCGTGGGTCATAGGGCCGCGACTATTGCCGGGCGGGGGAAAATCGTCAAATCCGACAGACGTTCAACACGGGCCTCATCGATTCGAAAAATGCCTCGCGTTTCTACTGCGACCAGCGCCGATCTAACCTATTATTCTTTCGTCGGGACAGATCTGAACAAGGAGACCATGAGAGGCAAACACCCATGATGAGCAAGTTTTACAACAATGTGAAGACGGCCCTGCTGCTGGGCATGCTGTCGGCGTTGATCCTGATGATCGGGTCGATCTGGGGAACGACCGGCGTGGTGATCGCGCTGATGTTCGCGATTATCATGAATATCGTCGGCTACTTCTTCAGCGCCAAGATCGCGCTGGCCTCGATGCAGGCGCAGGAGGTCGGGCCGGAACATGAGCTGTATCGATTAGTCGAGCCCATGGCGAAGAAGGCCGGCATGCCGATGCCGAAGGTGTACGTGGCCCCCACCTTGGCGCCCAACGCGTTTGCGACGGGTCGCAACCCGAAGAATGCGGCTGTGTGCGCGACGCAGGGCCTCCTGCAGATGCTGGACCGCAACGAGGTGGCGGGTGTGATGGCGCACGAGCTGGCGCACGTGAAGCACCGCGACATCCTGATCCAGTCGGTCGCGGCCACCATCGGCGCAGCCATCAGTTCGCTCGGCTACATGTTCATGTTCGGTGGGATGAACTCGTCGGACGACGAGGACGGTGGCATCCATCCGCTGGCGGGCCTGCTGGTGCTGTTGGTTGGTCCGCTCGCTGCCGGTCTGATTCAGGCCGCCATCAGCCGTAGCCGTGAGTTCAACGCCGACAAGGAGGGTGGCGAGCTCTGCGGTAGTCCGCTGTACCTGGCGACGGCGCTGGAGAAGATCCACTTTGGCGCCCAGCGGGTGCCGATGGACGTGAACCCGTCGTTCAACTCGATGTTCATCGCTGAGCCGCGCAACATGATGCAGTCGATGGCCAGCCTGTTCGCGACCCATCCCCCGCTCGAACAGCGGTTGATGAACCTGATTGGTCGCGAGTCGACCGGAATGTTCCGGTAATCGCGGCCAAATCCTTTGACGATTCCGCGGGCCCGAGGATAATCCTTCGGGCCCGCTTTAACGCCGGCCGTCCCTGGCCGATAAACCTACTTTACCGATTGGACGACGTTTCACGGATGAAACAGATCACCACGACCATTTTCTGTGCGGTTCTGTCGATCTCAACCGTTGTCTTCGCCGACATCGATTCCGATGTGAACGCCGTTCTGGCCGACAAGCTGCTGGCCAAGTCGACCGTTGGGGTAGAGATAGTGGCGCTCGGCGACAGCCCGGCCGACTCGCGCGTGCTGCTGCGGCGTGGCGCGGCGACGCCGCTCATTCCCGCCAGCAACCTCAAGCTCATTACGACCGCCGCCGCGGTGGAGAAGTTCGGGGCCGGCTTCCGGTTCGAAACGCGCTTCGTGAAGCACGGCCAGAACGTGATTGTGGTCGGCGATGGTGACCCCACCCTCGGCGATACCGACCTCATCAAAAAGTTCGGCCAAGGCAGCACCAGCGTCTTCACCGCTTGGGCGGCCGCGCTGAAAGATAGCGGCACGATTAGCGTGCAGGACGTGATCGTCGACGACAGCATCTTTGACGGGCAGTTCGTCCATCCCAACTGGCCCGAAGACCAGCGGCACCTGCGTTACGTCGCGGGCGTGGCGGGGTTGAACCTGAACGCCAACTGCCTGGACTTCTACCTGTCGGGCACGTCGCCCGGCGCGCGGGTGAATTACCGCATCGACCCGCCGACGCAGTACGTGCAGGTGGAGAACAACTGCATCACGCGCTCCGGCGACAGCGCGGTCAGCCTGCTGCTGGACCCGGAGACGAAGCGCCTGCTGCTGCGCGGCTACAGCCCCGGATCGACGGTCGCGGTGTCGGTGACGGTCGACGACCCGTCGCTCTACGCCGCCACGGTGTTGAAGGAACAGTTGGCGCAAGCCGGCATCACCGTCAACGGCACCGTGCGGCGAGAACATGGCGCCCGCGCCGCGCTGGCGGCCGGTTCGCCGGACTATACGGTGGTGTCGCGCTACGTGACGTCAATCGAGTACGTACTGGACCGGGCGAACAAGGACAGCGTCAACCTGTATGCCGAGGCACTCTGCAAGCGCCTCGGATTCGCCGACACCAACGCCCCCGGCTCGTGGGTGAACGGCCCGGCGGCGATGGGGAAGTTCCTGTCCAGCGTCGGCGTGCCACCTGACCAGTACACGTTCGACGATGGCTGTGGGCTATCAAAGCAGAACGCGATCAGCGCCGGCGCGATCTCGGCCGTCCTGCAGCACATGTACTTCAGCCCGAACCGCCAAGCCTTCCTGAGCAGCCTGTCAGTCGCTGGCGTCGACGGCACGCTCGACAGCCGATTCCGCGGCAGCGACCTGCGCAACCGCGTCTTCGCCAAGAGCGGCTTCGTGAACGGCGTCAGCACGCTCAGCGGCTACTTCATGGGCAAGGACGACCGCTGGTACGCGTTCTCGATCCTGATGAACGGCATCCCGAACAAGAGCAACTCGTCGATCAAGCCCCTGCAGGAACGCATCGTCAAAGCCGCCGACGACCTGACGCGGTGAGCGTGGCGTCCACACTTCTCTTCTGTAGGACAGGCATTCCTGCCTGTGTCTCTTCTGTCTGTTCTTCTCTTGGTGGGCCGGACATTCTTGTCTGCCCCGCGGCGGAGCCGCGATCAAACGCGGGGAGCCACGAAGGCGCGAAGGCACAAAGGTGGACACGAAGAACATCCGAAGAGCGTTGCGCCAGAGCGACCTTAATCGCGCAGCGCGAACGTAGAGATGGATAGCGTGTTCTTTGACAACCAAATAGCCGACGCGCGTGCGATCAACACCCAGCATGTCGACCACCCGATGGTGCACAATGGTGCAAAATGGTGCACGAAATCGCGTTTCGCATTACCCAAACCGCCGCCACGGCCGCGGTTTGCAGAACCACCTTCGCGACTTCCTCGTGCCTTCGCGCCTTCGCGTCTCTTCAATTTAAGCGAAAGCGCAATCGAGACAGAGAGGAATGTCCGTCCCACCGAAGACTGAGGACAGAAGAGAGAATACGGGGGAGAGACAGGCAGGAATGCCTGTCCTACAGAAGCACGCAGGGCACCTAGTTACTTCTCCGGCTCGGCCACGATCTCGTCTAGCGCGCGGTCAACTTCCTTTGGCTCTAGCACGCCGAGCTCTTCCAAGGCCAGCAGGGCAGCCTTCTGCTCGGCCATCTTCTTGTTGGGGCCCCAGGCGGAGGTGAACCGGCGGGTGTCGATGACGACGCCGACTTCGAAGCACTTGCTGTGGTCGGGGCCCTTCTCGTCCAGCAACTCGTACATCGGCGAGCCGCCTAGCATTTTCTGGGCGTGCTGCTGAAGCAGGGCCTTGTAGTTCTGCTGGTGGCTGTTGGAGGCGATCTCCTCCATCTTGGCGGTCATCGTGCGCAGGACGTAGGCCTTCACGACCTCGAACCCACCATCGAGGTACACCGCCGCCACGATCGACTCGTACACCGCCGCCGCCAGTGAACTGGGCATGGCCTCGCGGCTGCTGATGCCCTTGCCGATGATCAGCAGATCGGTCAGGCCCGTCTCATTGCTGACCTCGGCACAGGTCCGCCGGCTGACGACGGCGCTCTTCACCTTGGTCAGCTCGCCTTCGAGGTACTCGGGAAAGCGCAGGTAGAGCGCCTCGCAGATGATGAGGTCGAGCACCGCATCGCCGAGGAACTCCATCCGCTCGTTGCTGTTCAGGCGGTTGTCGGCGATGGACGCGTGGGTCAGGGCCTCCTTCAGCATATTGGGATTTTTGAAGGTATAGCCGAGGACCTGCTCAGCCTTTTCGCGGGTTTCGTTGGTCACGTACTACTCTCTGAAGGTAAACCGGGGTGCAACTATTGAAGAAACCTATTACCTGCCCGAAAAACTGTCAATAAAAAAGGGGTTTTGACGCGACGGGCACCCGTTGGGCTCGTGACGAATCTGCGCGGGAACGTCGCGCGCTGCTGACGACGCGTGCCGCTAAAGCGGCAAGCCCTGGAGCGCGGGTTGCGATGGGCTGGGGGCGTTCGTACCATCCAGCCCGCACGCATGGTTTCGTAAGAATCGAGTTTGCCTGATGCACCTTTCGACTTATCCCGCCTTGTCACTGCTCGTCGGCTCGCTCGTCATTCATGGCGCAACCGCTCCGCTGATGGCCGAGAGCGCCTTCGATCCCGCGCAGCACATGCGCGTCGACGAGGTGCGCCCTGGCATGAAAGGCTACGGCCTGAGCGTGTTCAGCGGGCACAAGATCGAGCGGTTCGAGCTGAACGTCATCGCGGTGCAGAAGAACTTCAACCCGAAGGAGGACGTGATCCTCATCCGCTGTCTCGGCGAGCGCCTGGAGCACAGCGGCGTCGTCGCGGGCATGAGCGGGTCGCCGATCTTCCTGACCGACGAGAACGGCGTCGACCGCATGGTCGGCGCGCTCGCCTACGGCTGGCAGCTCTCCAAAGACCCGATCGCCGGCGTGCAGCCGATCGAGTACATGCTGGAACTGCCCACGCAGCCAACCACGGCGCCGGCGGCGTCGCGAGCGAAGACCGCGAGCGGCCCGCTGCGGTGGTCGGTCGATGAAGTCATCATGCTGCCCGGCATGCAGCGGGCGCCGGTCGGCTATCCACTGCAATCGTGGAACGATTTCCGTCCCAACACCAGATTGCTGCCCGCTGTGGGCCAGTCGCGAATGGCGCCGATGGCGACGCCGCTGATGGTCGGTGGCGCTTCGGCCGGGCTGCTCGACCAGGTCGCGCCCCTGCTAAGCGCCTACGGCCTGGTGCCGTTGCAGGCCGGTGGCGCGGGCACCGCGGCGACCGCACCCGCGGACGGCGCCGCCGTCAAGATCGAACGCGGCAGCTCGCTCGCGGTGCCGCTGGCGGTAGGCGACATCGACCTCACCGCGCTCGGCACCTGCACCGAAGTCCTCGGCGAACGCGTCTACGGCTTTGGTCACCCGTTCAACAACGAAGGGCAGGTCGCCCTGCCCATGGCCAGCGGTTACGTGACGACGATCATCCCGTCGCTCGCGACCAGCTTTAAACTTGGCGGCATGACCGCGGTGGTCGGCACGCTGTCGGCCGACCAGTCGGTGGGCATTGCCGGTCAGTTGGGACCAGCCCCGAAGATGATTCCGGTCGACGTGCAGGTGAAGTACGCCGACGGCTCGACCGACCGCGCGTTCCACTTCGACATCGCCGCCCACCCACGGTTCACGCCGATCCTGGGCACGATCGTGGTGTCGTCGTCGCTCAGCGGGCAGAAGCTGCTGCCGCAGTATCACACGCTGGAGATGGACTTCGACGTTCAGTTCGAGAACGGCCAGACGGTGCACGTGGCCAACACCGCCGTCAACAGCACGCCCGCCGACCTGTTCTTCGAGCTGGGCACGCCAATGATCGCCGCCAGCGAGAACCCGTTTCAGCGCGTGCTGGTGAGCAAGATCACCGGCACGCTGACGGTAACGCCCGAGGCGCGCGACGCGCAGCTGCTGAACGTGAACGTGCCGCGCACGAAATACCTGCCCGGCGAAACGATCAAGGCGTACGTCACCTACCGCCCGTTCCGCGGGGCCGAGTCGATCATGCCGATCGAGATGCCGATTCCCGCCGACCTGCCGGATGGCGAATACTCGCTGACCGTGTCGGACTGGCAGACTTACCTGGACGAGGAGCGCACGAACGAACCGTTCCGCTTCACGACGGAGAACGTCGATCAGGTCTTCACGGTGTTGAAGGAGTTGGCCGACGTTCGCCGGAATGCGCTCTACGTGCGCCTTCAGCGACAGGCCGACGGTGTGGCGGTCGGCCGGACGGCGATGCCGAACTTGCCGTCGTCGCGCCGCCAGGTCTTCATGGATGCCGGCCGCAGCAACACGACGGCGTTCGTCAGCTCCAGCGTGAAGGTGGTGCCGGCCGACTACGTCTTCAGCGGCCAAGCGCAGTTCACCATCGAGGTCGACCGCGACGCCCGATCCGACCGCGCGACAAAACCGGCCAGCGACAAAGGCAAATCACCGGCCAAGGCGAGCACGATGCCGTCGGCGGGATTAGAAGGATGAACCGCGGGGACGCGGAGACAGAAGAGTAGGAGAAGAGCGAGGGAAGAAGATTAGGGCGCGAAGAGCGACTTCATACTGAGGTACGCCGAAGGATCTCTTTGCGGCGTAATACGGTGGAGATCCTTCGGGGTACCTCAGGATGACGATTCTCCGTTACATGAGTATGTTTCAAACCATTCTTCTCCCTCTATCTCCGCGCCCTCCGCGTCTCCGCGGTTAACCTATTCTGAGTTCACGACGAAACCCGAGGTCTTAATGCTCCGTCATGCCAGCCTGATCCTCCTGTCCATCGCCACGCTCGCCAATGGCGCCGGGCCAAAACGATGGACGCAAACCAGCGAGGCCGATTTCCGCAGCGGCACGTTCGACAATGTCGTCGCGACCAATCTCGGCGACCTGAAGCTCTCGCGCGCGACGAAGACGTTGCTGGAGCAGGACCCGCGCGTCAGCACGGTCTACGCGCTGGCGCAGCTGCCCGACGGCACGATCTACGCCGGCACCGGGCCGCAAGGAGTGCTGCTGCGCATCAGTGAAGACAAGGTCGACACCGCCGCGACGATCGAGGGCAGCATTGGCATCTTCTCGCTGGCGGTGGATGGTGAAGGTCGGCTGCTGCTGGGCACCGGTGGTGAAGCCGGGAAGGTGTTGCGCATCAACAAGGCGGGTGAAGCGCCGATCGAGGTGTTCGCGTCGCCATTGGTGAAGTACGTGTGGGCGATACAGGTCGGCGCCGACGGCACGATCTACGCTGCCACGGGGCCAAACGGGCAGCTGATCGCGATCGCGCCGGATGGCACGTCGCGCGTGCTGTTCGACAGCATCGAGAGCAACCTGCTCAGCCTCGCATACGACGGCAAGCAGACCCTGTTCGCCGGCAGCGATCCGAACGGCGTCGTGTACCGCATCGACGCGGCCAGCGGGAAGGCGTTCGTGCTGTACGACGCCAACGAGACCGAGATCAGCGCCTTGGCGCTCGACGCCGCCGGCACCCTGTACGCCGGCACGGCCCAGCCGGTTGAAGGCGCGACCGATTCAGAAGCGATCGCCGAGCAGACCGGCCGCCCCGAGGAAACGACGAGCGGCCCACCGATCGTCGCCGCCCCTGCCGGTGATCCGGCCCCGCCCGATCCCAATCCCGGCCGCCCGGAACCGGAACCGCGTCAGGACGCGCCCGACGATGCCCCCGCGGCCCCCGAAAAAGCCGAGGGCGAGGCCGACAAGGCCGCCGACGCGGACGTGGAGACCGACGCGATGAGCGAGATCGTCGGCAACACCGAACCGGCGGCCGAAGGGAACGCGATCTACCGCATCGATTCATCCGGCTTTGTCACGGAAATCTTCCGCCGATCGGCGATGGTCATGTCGCTGCTGGAAGACGACGGCACGCTGCTCGTCGGCACGGGGAGCGAGGGGTTCGTCTACCAGATTCGCCCGACGGCCGAAGAAAGCGTGGTGATCGCCAAGCTGGATCCAAAGCAGGTGATGGCAATGTTGCGCGCCAAAGACGGCCGCGTCTTCCTGGGCCTGGCCAACGCCGGTGGCATCGCCGCGATGAGCCCCGGCTTCGCCAACAGCGGCACGTACACCAGCGAGGTGTTCGACGCGTCACAGGTGAGCCAGTTCGGCGCCATCCAGATGCACGGCAACGTGCCGGCGAACGCGAAGGTGACCCTTGCGACGCGATCCGGCAATCTTCAGGACGCCAACAGCCCGCACGGTTGGTCCGATTGGTCGGCCGAGCAACCTGCCAACGCGTTCGTGAACGCTGCCACCCCGCCGGGCCGATTCTTGCAGTACCGCCTGACCTTCACCAGCACCGACGGCCAATCGACGCCGGCGGTCACCGATGTACAGGCGACGTACCAGGTGCCCAACCTGCCGCCGGCGATCAAGTCGATCACGGTTGAAACCGCCGTCGAGGAAGAAGCCGCCACCGACGACACGAAGGCCGAGCCCGCTCCGACGCGCATGCGAACGGTGGCGTGGGAAGCGACCGACGCTAACGACGACGCGATCGCCTACACCCTGGCCTACCGAACCACCGGCACCGAGCCATGGATCGTGCTGAAAGAGGACCTGAAGGAAGCCACCTTTCAATGGGACACGAAGCGTGTGGCCGACGGACGCTATGAACTCCGGGTGACCGCGACCGACGCCACCGCCAACCCCGCGGGCACCGGCAGACAGTCATCGCGGGTGAGCGACCCCGTGCTGGTCGACAACACCGCCCCCCTATTCGACGCCGCAAACGCAGCCATGGACGGGCAAAGCGTGAAGGTCGACCTGAAGGTGACGGACAAGACCGGCACGATCGCATCAATCGAATATGCGGTCGATTCGTCGCAGGACTGGCAAGCGGTGGCCGCTTCGGATAGTATCTACGATTCGCCTTCAGAGGCCGCGACGTTTTCCGTCGCGTCGCTGTCGGCGGGCCCCCACCAGATCGCGGTGCGGGCAACCGACAGTAACGGCAATCAGGGCATCGCCCACCTCCAGGTGACGATCCCCGAAAAACAGTGAGCAGCGGCCGTCGAAGAAGGCGGCGCAAGTGAAGGATCAGCCATGCATTACCCGCACCGAATCAGCAAAGTGAAGCGCGCCCGCAAGCTCGGTTTCCGCGCCCGCATGAAGACCGCCAAGGGCCGTCAGATGATCAACCGCAAGCGCCGCGTTGGTCGCGCCGTCCAGGTCGTCTAACGCCGGCCCGTCGCGGGCGCGGTTCGACCACGCGAGCGTCGGAGGCTGGCCGCTGAAGCGGCCGGTCCGGGCGTGGCGTTATCCGCATCAAGAGTGCCGCATCATGTCCTCAGAGCCAGAAGACCTCGTGGTCCGACAGCACGAGGATATCACCGTCGTGCGCATTAAGCTCGAGAACCTTTCGGGCATTATGGAGATCGACCGCATCTCCCGCGACCTCGTCCGCATGGTGGACGACGGCGGCGTCACAAAGCTCATCCTCGACTTGAAGTACACGCGGTTCTTCTCGTCGTCCGCCCTGGGCATGCTGATCCTGCTGGCCCAAAAGCTAAACGCCAAGGGCGGCAAGCTGGTCATCTCCCACCCGGAACACATCCTGCCGCTGCTGAAGGTCACGCGCATGGGCAACCTGTTCCAGATCGCGGACGATCCGAAAGCGGCCAGCAAGCTATTTTAGAACGTGGATGCACGCCGCTTCGTTTAGCCGCGGGCTTGCCCGCGATAGCTGGACAGCAAAATTCATCGCGGGCAAGCCCGCGGCTAAACGCGCGATGGTTGACGCGCGGGCGCTCTAGTGACCCCCACCATGCCCCGCATCGTGGTGCACCTCGGTCGCGGGCACAATCGTCGCCTGTTCCAGTTCGGCCTTCAGCCGTTCGACGTCGCTGCCCGTCCCCAGGTGGGCCAGAAGTTCACCGCGACCGGTCTCAAACATCCGCCGGGATACCATCGGATGCTTGTCGAACGCGTCGGTGATGGACCAGGAGCGCGTGTCGACGTAGGTGTCGTGGAAGTTCAGTCGTTCCTTCGTGATGAGCGTCACCTTCATCGGCGATCCCTCAGCCTCCGGCGACCGCACCACGTGCACCGCGGCGGCGGCGAGGGCCCAGCCGGCCAGCCAGGTGACGAACACGAAGAACTTGAACAGCTTGCGTACGGTCTTCATCGTTTCACATCACGGTTGGCGTCGTCGGCGGAGGGCTCGGACAACTCATCCTCAAGGTCGATCGTGCCCAGATCGAGGTTTTCGGTCGGGCCATCCTCGTCGGTGTCGCCGGTCAGGTCGACCTGAAGGTCAGAGTGCTCGTTGAGGTCGAGCGCGTCCGTGTCATCGACGGTGTGGGCGGCCTGCTCGGTCGGCTCGGGCGGCACAGTTGGTTCGGACAGCTCCGCCTCGATGTCGAACTCGGTTTCATCGGCGGGCAGTGCGATGTCGTCGATCACGGGCTCGTCGGCAGTGACTGCGCTCGCCGCAGCGCCGGCGGCGCCAGTCGCGGCGACGGGGCCGGCGGTGCTCGTCAGGCCCGTCGGCATCTCCGGCACCACGCGCATCGCCGGTTTCACGCGTCGGTTCGCCCCACCGGCCGGTAGGACGCTGTTGTAGAACCCGACCGCGAACAATCCCTGCTGCTGCTGATAGGGGAAGTTGATCAACTCGCAAAACTCGGCGATCAGCTTCTGCGCCGCAGGGTCCGTACGCTCGGCCGCCTGGACTGCCATGTGGTGCTTCTTGTCGCGGAAGCGGATCATCTGCACGTACCGCCCGGACGGTTCACCCGCGCCCCAATTCGACCCCGCCTGCTCGAACACCTCAAAGTCCTCGCACCCGAACCGTGCCAACGTCTGGCGGAAACGGCTCAGCAGGCGCGCGTGTTCCGAGCGCTTGTCTTTGGGCACAACGTAGCTGTTGGTCTGAAGGAGCATCATGATGGTCCGGCCAGCGAGCCGGAGCGTGTATTCTGCCAGACCGATTTAACGTCCGCAATCGCTAACCATCTATTTTAGGCGACCTTCCGAACTTCGGCACGCCCGATAATTCCACCCGTGCGCGCGCACCTAACCAACCGCGCAACGTACTAAACATGCCCCTGTCACCCATGCCCTAAAGCCCGCTATCAAAAAATACTTAGATTTGTTTGACAACTTCTGAACGCCACGCTTTAATACCTTACTAATACCTAACAGCGGTGACGCATTGTAGCCGGGTCGATGCGTTTGCCAGACAAACTAAGCCGGCAGATCAACGGAGTGATGTCATGCTTCGAGCCCGTAAACCAGAGGCGGTCGCCAAGCGACTCAAGCTGTTCATGTACGGTCCGGCCGGTGTCGGTAAGACGACGGCTGCGATCCAGTTCCCCAACTCGTACATCATCGACTGCGAGCGCGGCACCGAGAACTACGACAAGCTGATCACCGCCAGTGGGTCGGCCGTCTTCCAGACGACCGACATGCTGGAGGTCATCTCCGAAGTGAAGTCGCTGCTGACGGAAAAGCACGACTACCGCACGCTCGTGATCGACCCGATCACCACCGTCTACAACGACCTGTTGGAAAAGTGCGAGGCCAAGGTCGGCAGCGACTTCGGTCGCCATTACGGTGAGGCCAACAAGCTGATGAAGCGGCTGGCGAACCTGGTGATGGCTCTGGACATGAACGTCGTCGTCACCGCGCACGCTAAGAAGGAGTACGGCGACAACCTGCGCGTGCTCGGTCATACGTTCGACGGTTGGCGCCAACTGGACTACTGGTTCGACCTCGTCGTCGAACTGGGCAAGAAGGGTCGCGGCAAGGAGACCAAGCGCGTCGCGAAGGTCGCCAAAACGCGGATCGAGTCGTTCCCGGACGAGGACGTGTTCGAGTGGAACTACGACGCGATCAAGAAGCGCTACGACATCTCGATGCTCGAGAAGCCGGCCGAGGCGCTGCAACTGGCCGCGCCCGAGGACGTGCGCGAGATCAAGGAACTGCTGAACGTCGTGCGCCTGCCTGAGGGCACGACCGACAAGTGGCTGGCCAAGGCCGGCGTCGACGTGTGGGAAGACATGCCCGCAGAGACGCTCGCCAAGTGCATCGAGTACGTCAAGAACCGCCTGCCCAACCACGCGGCAGCGTAAGTAATGTAACAGCCTGCGTGGCGGACTCGCTTAAGCGATTTCGCCACGCAGGCCACTGAACCAATCAAATTCAATCTGGACGCGTCTCCTATTCCTCAATGCCGACGGTCTTCAACGTGATCTCCGTCGTGCCAACACTACCCGATAACGCGTCTACAGGAGGTGTATCATGGCAGGTTTCAATCGAGTGACGTTGATCGGCAACCTCACGCGTGACCCGCAGTCCAAGGCGCTCCCCAGCGGCATCACGCTGTGCGAGTTCGGCTTGGCGATCAACCGGAAATTCAAGTCGGCGGTGGGTGAGGAAAAGGACGACGTCTGCTACGTCGATTGCTCCGCGTTCGGCAAGCAGGCCGACGTGCTGCAGGAGTATTGCCGCAAGGGCAAGCAGTTGTTTATCGAAGGGCGGTTGAAGTACGACACCTGGGATGACAAGTCGGGCGGCAAGCGCAGCAAGCTGACCGTCGTCGTCGAGAACTTCCAGTTCCTCGGCGGCCGAGATGATGCGTCGCACGGCGCCGATCACGACGCCGGCGGCTCCATCGACCGCTCCACCGACCAAACCCGCGGCCCGGGTGAGCGACGTCAGTGGAAGCCGACCCAAAACCGCCTCTTCGGCCCCGGCACCCGCGAACGCAAACGCGGCCAGAACGCCGAGTCACCCGTCTCCAACGATGAGCAGTTCGCCGAGTCGGACATCCCGTTCTAACAGGTGATCCGCATCATCGCTAACGTTCCCTCGGGGACGCCCGCCATCAGGCGGGCGTCCTCTTTGCATTTCGCGCCCGCCCTGCTCGCGATGCCTTGGAGCGCTTGTTCGATCCCGCGGTCGTCACTGGCGCGAGCCGCTTCTGAACCGCCCTCCACTCATTATCAAGAATGCAGACGAAAGCCCGAATGGGCTTCGTCTCGAACGCGTCTGCGCGGCGCACCTCGTACATGGGGCGGGCGGCTGCGAAGCCGGACAGTTCGACCACGCGAAGTTCCCGCGCCCGTACCTCAAGGTCCACGCTCATGCGACCCATGATCGTGACCCCCATACCGGCGGCCACCGCACGCTTGATCGCAGCGCTGCTCTCCAGCGCAAGCGTCGGCTCGACGTGCACGCCGTGCTCCTGAAGTTGTCTGTGGATATGCCCCACGCTGCCCCGCTCGCCGCGACGCACGATCAACCCTTGTCGGCAGAACTCGACCACGCCAACCGACTTTCGGCTGCCGGCCGATGCGCGCAAATGGGTGACGCCGACGAGTCGATCGCTACCGAACGACGCCAGTTGCAACATCGGGTCCGTCGTGGTGGCGTCCGTGAAGCCGACGTCGAGGTCGGACGACTTCAACCGATCGAACAATCCCTGTGCCCGTTCCACCTCGAAAGTCACCCGAATCTGTGCAAACCGCCTGCGGAAACGCAACAGCACCGCTGGCACCAGAGTGGTGGCCATGGTTGGGGTGGCGCCGATGCGAAGCGTTCCGCGGTTGAGGCTATCGATGTCGGTGACGCATTCCTCCGCCTCGCGAACGAGGTCGAAGATCTTTGTCGTCCGCTCGAACAGCACGCGCCCTGATCGCGTGAGTTCTACGCCGCGCGGGCGACGTTCGAACAGGCGGATGCGCAGCCCCCGCTCGAGCCTTCCAATCGACCGCGTGACCGCTGGCTGGGTGACGTACAGTCGCTCGGCGGCTCGGGTCAGGCTCCCCGTTTCAGCAACTGCGTGAAAGGACTCCAGTAGACTGAGCTGCAGTGACATAACAAAAAGTTATCACAAGTGCTCGAAGTATGCATTGGTAGACGTCGGCTCGACTTGCGACAACGGCAGAACCAAACAAGGAGTCAGGAATGGCCTACGTGATTGCCCTGCCGTGCATAGGAGTGAAGGATACCGCCTGCGTTGCGGTCTGCCCGGTCGACGTGATTCATCCGCGACGGGACAAGCAGGCATTCCGCGAGGTGGAGCAGCTATTCATCGACCCGGGTCCCTGCATCCACTGCGGTATGTGCGTCGACGAATGCCCGGTCAACGCGATCTTCGCGGACTCGGATGTACCCGCTGAGTGGTCCGAATTCATCGATCGGAACGCGGCATACTTCAGAACCTGAGCGATTCCCCGGATGAAATGACCGCCTGCGGTTGCGCGGCCAGTCGCTGCCCGCGCAACCGCAGGCGAATCTGAAATCAGCCCCGCAGCGCCTGCAGTTCCGCCAACCGTTTGCCGGTCGGCGCCTTTTTCGTCTTCATCATTTCAACAAAGGCGTCGAACAGGTACGACGCATCGTGCGGCCCCGGGCTGGCTTCGGGGTGGTATTGGACGCTGAAGACGGGCAGGTCCTTGTGGCGGAAGCCTTCAACGGTACCGTCGTTCAGGTTCATGTGGGTGACGACGCCGCCGTTCTTTTCGAGTGAGGCTTGGTCGACGGCGAAGCCGTGGTTTTGGCTGGTGATTTCGACGCGGCCGGTGTCGAGGTTCTTTACCGGTTGGTTGCCACCGCGGTGGCCGAACTTCAACTTGTAGGTCTCGGCGCCAATCGCCCGGCCGAGCAGTTGGTGGCCCAGGCAGATGCCGAACGTGGGGACCGATTCCTTGATCACGCCCTTCAACGGGTTGACCGCATAATCGAGCACGGCCGGGTCGCCTGGGCCGTTGCTGACGAAGACGCCGTCCGGGTTGTGCTTCATCACGTCGGCGGCCGACGTTTCGGGCGGCAGCACGGTCACCTTGATGCCGCGCTCGCTGAAGTGGCGAAGGATGTTGCTCTTGGCGCCGCAGTCGAGCGCCACCACGTGCAGGCCGTCGCCTCGCTCGACCTTGCCCTGCGACCAGACGCCCTGGTCCTCGTCCCAGTCGTACGCCTTCTCGGGCTTCACGGCCTGCACCCAGTCGGCGCCGGCCATCTTGGCAGCGCTGCGGGCCTTGGCGACAAGCTCGGCGTCATCCAGGATCGTCGTCGACAGGATGCCACGCATCGCCCCATTCACGCGCAACCGCCGGGTGAGGGCGCGGGTGTCGATGCCCTGAATGCCGATGATGTTGTTTTCCTTCAGGTACTCGTCGAGCGACAAGCTCGCGCGGTAGTTTGAATAAACCGGCGCCAGTTCCTTGACGATAAACCCCGCGACGTGCGGCCGTTTGCTTTCGACGTCCTCGCGGTTGATGCCGTAGTTGCCGATGAGCGGGTAGGTCATCGTGACGATCTGCCCCTTGTAGGACGGGTCGGTCAGGATCTCCTGATAGCCGGTCATGGACGTGTTGAAGACGACCTCACCCTCGGTCGTGCCGTCGGCGCCGAACGCCCGGCCGGTGAATACGGTGCCATCTTCCAAGGCCAACTTCGCGATGCGGTCGGTGGTCATAGGTGGGATTATAGCGCGCATCGGACGCCGTTGAAATGACCGCAACGTGCCGCGGCGGGCGGATGGCGGCGTCTATAGCAGCGAAACGGGATCGACATCCACCGCGACCCGTTCGGCCTTGGCAAACTGGCCCTTCGTCCGCAGTTCCGCGAGCACCCTCTGCAGGCTGTCGGCCCGCGGGCTGGAGAGGACGATCTGGTTGCGAAAGTAGCCGGCGATCCGCCCGATGGCGCAGGGCATGGGGCCCTTCACCGTCACCGCATTTCCCATGGCGGCCACGGCGGCGTTCAGCTCGGCGGCGATAGCCTCGCACAAATCGGCAAGGCGGGTGGAATCCTGATCGCGAATAACGATGCGCACCATCCGGGAAAACGGTGGCAGACCCACTTCTCGCCGGCTCGACAACTCCGTCTTGGCGAACGCGACGTAGTTCTGCGCCATCGCGGCGTTGATCGTCGGGTCTTCCGGCATGAACGTCTGCAACACCACGCGCCCGGGCTTATCCCCCCGTCCGGCCCGGCCGGCGACCTGCGTGATCAGCTGAAACGTGCGCTCGGCGGCGCGGAAGTCGGGCAGCGACAGCGCCGTATCACCATTGATCACGCCGACGAGCGTGACGTTCGGATAATCCAATCCCTTGGCGATCATCTGCGTGCCCAGTAGCACCTGCACCTCGCCCCGGGCGAAGCGCGACAGCAGGGCCTCGTAGTCCTTCAGGCCGTGCATGGAATCGGAATCGACGCGCGCGAAGTTCAGCTCGGGGAACTTGCGCGCGATCTCCTCTTCCACGCGCTGGGTGCCCAAGCCGAACAGCGTCAGCTTCTTGCCGCAAACCGGGCAGACCACCGGCAGCGGGTTGACCGCCAGGCAGTAGTGGCAATGCAGTTGCCCCGTGTGCACTGCGGCCTCGGCGCGCGAGGTGTTGGCGTGCGCGCCGGCGCTGCGGTGGTACGTCATCGTCGAGTCGCAGTACTTGCACTGGATGGGGTTCGTGCAGGACGAGCAGTAGACGAAGTTCGAATACCCCCTGCGGTTCAGCAGCAGAATCGCCTGCTGGCCAGCAGCGACCGTGGTGCGCAGCAGGTGTTCCATGCGCGCACCGATGAGGTGAACGCCCCGCCGCATGCGGGCCTCCTGCTTCATGTCGATGATCTCGACGTGCGGTAGGGCCAAGCCGCGCACGCGGTTGGCGAGCGTAAGCAGGTGATAGGGCTTGTCGCCCGCTGGCTTGTGTGCCACCGGCAGCTTGCTGCCCGTGTCTTCTTCTTTGCTGTCGGTTGCGGAAGAAATCGAAGACACGGGCGGGCGAGCCGCCGGTGGCACACCGAGTTTCGTTGAATCGGCGGCGGCCAGCACGCGCTGGTATGTCTCCAGCGACGGCGTCGCGCTGCCGAGAATCACCGGCACGCCTTCCAACTGCCCGCGCTTCGTCGCGACGTCGCGGCCGTGGTAGCGCGGGGCCTGGTCCTGCTTGTACGACGGCTCGTGTTCCTCGTCGACCACGATGATGCCCAGGTTCGGTGTGGGCGCGAAGACGGCCGACCGCGCCCCCACCACCACGCTGGCGCGACCAGTGGCGATCTGCTGCCAGAACCGGTGCCGCTGCGACTGCGACAGCCCGCTGTGCAGCACCGCGACGGCAGGAAAACGTGCGGTAAATCGGCGGACGGTTTGCGGTGTGAGCGCGATCTCCGGCACCAGCACGATCGCCTGCTTCCCTTGCCGCACCGCGGCGTCGATGCAACGCAGGTAGACCTCGGTCTTGCCGCTGCCCGTTACGCCCATCAACAGGTTTACCGAGAACCCGCCGTTCGTTACGCGGGGCAGCATTTCGTCCAGCACGCGCTGCTGCTGCTCGTTCGGCGATACGATTCCTGCATCGCCGGACACCACCGATGCCTCGACCGCAAACCCTGGCAGATCGACCTCAGACGTGATCGTGATCAGCCCCATCTTGCTCAGCTTGCGCACGGTGGCGACCGTGGTTCCGGCCTCGGATGCAAGCTGTACGATCTCGATCGCCTGTCCCGGTTCCACCTGCAGCAGCCGTGCGAGCACTGCCCGGCGCTTCTTCATCTTCAGCGTTTCCAGCGTCTGCTGCAGTTGATCGCGCTCGACCGCCGGCCGAACCATCTGGCGATAGCCAAGCCCGATGCGCTTCTTCACCGCGGCCGGGATGACGCTTTCGAGCACGGTGCCGAGCGGGGTGATGTAGTAACGGCTCATCCAGCGCGCCAGCCGCATGAGCGGCGGCGCGACCAGCACGCGGTCGTCCTCGATCGCCAGCATCGGCTTCACGCGCGGGTAATCGGTCGTCGCCGAGATCCCGATCACGTACCCCGCCGTCGGTCGGTTCTTCCGCCCCAGCGGCACCTTCACGCGCTGCCCGACCTTCAAATCGGGCACCAGTTGCGGCGGTATGCCGTAGTCGAGCATCCGATCGATGCCCCGCTCCAGCGCCACGCTCGCGTACGGCCCCGGATGCGTCGGTGTCCGGTCGACGACCTTCTTCTTCGGCTCGGCCGGCACTTCGAGGTTGGGGAACAACGACTGCATCATTAACGACTTCGGCACGATGACGGAGGAAAGACGAATGCGAACCGCGGAGGCGCGGAGAAAGAGGGAGAGGATGGAGAGCGATCCGTTGCTATTGCTCCGTTCCTGCTCGCTCCGTTTACTCATCCATTTCGAAACACCGCCACCACTCGTCATCCTGAGGTACTCCGAAGGATCTCTTTCTTCCCGACCTAAATACGGGGGAGATCCTTCGGAGTACCTCAGGATGACGAAACTTCGAGTAGAAGGCACATCCGCTTCTCCCTCTGTCACCCTCCATCTCCGCGTCCTCCGCGTCTCCGCGGTTCAGTTTTCCCTCCGGACGCCACCGACGTTTAGATTGCCCGACCGGTATGGTATCGTCTTACGAGGCCAATCGACTCGATCGATTGATCACCGTTTCATGTTAGCATTTAGTTCGGATATCGAGCAAGGTAATTCCGCATGCTGTTAGTCGCCCTTCGGACACGGTTTATGATCGCGCTGGCGGCCGGTTTCTGCGCGGCGATCTGCCTGTTGGCTTCGCGCGCGTTTGGCGTGCCGCCGGTGGAAGGTTTGGACATCAGCCTGCTGAACGGCGGGCAACCGATCTTGTCGATCCTTGTGATCGCCGTGACGTTCATCGGTGGCGCGACGCTGGTGTCGCTGGCCGTCGGTCGCTGGAGCCACGAGGCGGGCCTGTTCGCCGCCGCCGTCGGGCTGGCGGTGTTCGCGGTGCGCGGCGGGTCGATCAGCACGACGCTGCGGTACTCGTCAGGCGCAGGCGTGTACATGCTGCTGGCGATCGAACTCGTGCTGATGTACGCGATGGTCGTCGCTGCGATCTGGCTCAGCCATCGATGGAGCAAAGCGGCGCCGCTCGCGCAGACCGAGGCGAACGATGAACAGCCCAGCCGAACGCATCACCTGTTCGCCGTCGGTGTGCAGGCGGTGACGATGGCGATCATCATGCTGGCTGTGGGGCAGAGCGAGTCGAAGAAGCAGGCGATGGCGACGGTCATGCTGGCGGCTTACGCAGGCTCCATCGCGGCCCACTACACCTTCCCGATTCTGCGTGGCCACTGGCTCGCCTTCGGGCCGTTGCTCGTTGGTATCGTTGGATACTTTCTCGAAGGTTCAAAGCCGACGCTGTTGCCCATCGGGCTGGTGGATCAACCGATGGCGATCGCGCTGCCGATCGAACTGGTGTCCGCCGGCATCATCGGTGGCATCCTCGGTCACTGGATGAGCCAGAAATGGGCCGACGAAGCCGCGGGTCAGACGCTGCCACCACTACCGGCGAAGATCACTACCGCACCCTGATTCGCCTGTTTGCCGCGGGGCAACCTCAACCCTACGATAATGCTATGAGCACCGCTGTTGCCCCGTCGTTGTCCGCACTGCCCGATGCCAGTGGTCACTTTGGCGACTACGGCGGCACGTATGTGCCGGAAACGCTCGTCATGGCACTGCAGGAACTGGAAGCCGAGTACAACCGTGCGCTGCAGGACCCGACGTTCCACCGCGATCTGTCGCACTACCTGAACGAGTTCGTCGGCCGGCCCAGCCGGCTGTACTTCGCCAAGCGGCTCACCGAAAAACTCGGTGGCGCCAAGATCTACCTGAAACGCGAAGACCTGAACCACACCGGCGCCCACAAGATCAACAACACGATCGGCCAAGGCCTGCTCTGCCTGCGCATGGGCAAGAAGCGCGTGATCGCTGAGACCGGCGCCGGCCAGCACGGTGTAGCCACCGCGACGGCGGCGGCGCTGTTCGGGCTGTCGTGCGACATCTACATGGGCGCTGAAGACATCCGCCGGCAGAACCTCAACGTCTTCCGAATGAAGCTGATGGGCGCCAACGTCGTTGAGGTGAACAGCGGCAGCCGCACGCTGAAGGACGCCTGCAATGAAGCGATGCGCGACTGGATGGGCAGCGTGACCGGCACGCACTACATTCTCGGCAGCGTCGCGGGCCCGCACCCGTTCCCGAAGATCGTACGCGATTTTCAAGCCGTCATCGGTAAGGAGACGCGCGAGCAGATCCTGCAGATCGAAGGCCGCCTGCCCGATGCGATCGTGGCGTGCGTGGGCGGTGGCAGCAACGCCGCCGGCATCTTCCATCCGTTCGCCGACGACAAATCGGTGAAGCTAATCGGCGTTGAAGCTGGTGGCCTCGGCTGCGCCACCGGCCAGCATGCCGCCACGCTAACCAGTGGGTCGCCCGGTGTGCTGCACGGCACGCTCAGCTACGTCCTGCAAGACGAGGACGGCCAGACCGCCGACGTCCACAGCTGCAGCGCCGGCTTGGACTACCCCGGCGTCGGCCCCGAACACGCCTACTGGAAAGACAGCGGCCGGGCGACGTACGTCTGCGAGACCGACAACGATGCGCTCGACGGCTTCCAGTTGCTAGCCCGCACGGAAGGCATTCTGGCTGCGCTGGAAACCAGCCACGCCATCTCCCACGCCGCGAAGATCGCGCCGACGATGGGGAAGGATGAGATTCTGGTGATCAACCTGTCGGGTCGTGGGGATAAGGACTGCCAGGAAATCGCCCGCCTGCTGGCGGCGCGCGAAGCAAAGTAGACTTCCGGTCCCTCTCCCGCTAGCGCCGGGAGAGGCTGGGTGAGGGTGCTTTCGAACGACGGTGTCCCCGCCATGATGGGTGAGCATCTTCTTATTGCGCCCCATGTCATCCCGATGGGAGCCGAAGGCGACCTGAGGGATCTCGAGCGACGGACGAGTCTCGGCCGTGGGAGATCCCTCAGGTCGGCAAGCCTCCCATCGGGATGACAATCGTCGGGGCCTCACGAGTTTCTCCTCGCGCGTTGGAGCCTTCCCGAATTCCCAAACAATCCTCACCCGCTGGCGGCGTCTTTCGCGTGCCATTATCATCGCCCGCCTGATCATGAAAACTGTCTCCCCTCGCATCGCTGAGACCTTCGCCACCCTGCGTAAGCAGAACCGCATCGCCCTCATGCCGTTCGTCCCGGCGGGTTACCCTGACCTCGAAACCACCGCGGCCGTGCTGCCCGCACTGGAAGCAGGCGGGGCGAATTTGATCGAGGTCGGCTTCCCGTTCTCCGATCCCATCGCCGACGGCCCCACCATTCAGGCGGCGTTCACGGCGGCGCTGCGGAACAAGCTGAAGGTCGCCGACGTGCTGCGCACCATCGCGGGCGTGCGGGACCAGGTGACCGTGCCGATCATCGCGATGATCAGCTACAGCATCGTCTTCAAGTACGGCTTGGACCGCTTCCTCACCGACGCCAAGTCCGCGGGGTTTGACGGTCTGATCGTGCCTGACCTGCCACCGCCTGAAGCCCAACGCATCTGCGACAAGATCTGGGCGGCCGGGTTGGACACTGTTCTCCTCGTCGCCCCCACCTCCGACCCCGCCCGGCGGCAGCAAATTGCTGACTTGTCGAGCGGGTTCGTCTACTATCTGTCCGTGTCCGGCATCACCGGTGAAAGGGCCACGCTACCCCCAGAATTAGCTGCGGGAGTGGCTGAAATGCGGAAAATTAGCCCCAATCCGGTGTGCGTTGGATTTGGGATCTCTAACTCAAGCCACGTCAAGCAATTACACGCCGTGGCGGATGGCGCAATCGTGGGCAGCGCGTTAGTCAAAAAGATGACCGAACGGCTATCGGACGGACCGGCCGCAATTGCTGAGGCCGCAAGGGGTTACTGCAGGCAGCTTTTGGCGTAGAGCGGCAGCGCCAGGTTAGTCGTGCCAAACATAGTTAGAAAAATCGCTTCCCCTGCTAACCGGAACCTGCAGTAGGGTGTCTAGCTTATGGAACAGGTAGCCAAGCATTTTGTGCCGGCCGAAGAGAATATGCCGGCGGTCGTGGGCCGCATTGGTCCCGACGATCCGCGTCCGACGCAGGTCGATCGCAGCAGTGAAGGTCCGACCGACGCCGCGCTCGTCGCCCGCGTTCTGAGCGGTGATCGCCCGGCGTTCGACGTGTTGATCGCTCGGTATCAACGGCAAGCCGTCGCGGTGTCGTATCGGTTGCTGGGTAATGGCCAGGACGCCTTGGACGTAACGCAGGACGCGTTCTTCAAGGCGTTCAACAGCCTGCCGACGCTGCAGAACCCGCAGGCGTTCGGTGGCTGGCTGATGCGGATCGTGTCGAACCTGTCGCTGAACTATCGTCGGGGTCGAAAGACGCGCACGAAGGCGCAATTGCCCTTGGACGACATGCTGACCGGTGAGGGCGCGACCGAGAGCACCAGCGACTGGGCCGCCAACACCGCCGACCCCGCCCGCACGCTTGCCAGCCGGGAAATGGGCGCGAAGTTGAACGAAGCGATGGCGGCGTTGCCGGAGAAACAGCGGGCGGCGCTCGTGATGTTCACGATCGAGCAGATGCCGCAGAAGGACGTCGCCGAGGCGCTCAAGTGCAGCGTGGAAGCGGTGAAGTGGCACGTGTTCCAGGGTCGTAAGAAACTGAAGGAACTGCTCAAGGATCACCTTTGATGCAGCGCCGAACGGAGAAGTGACGCAGTGGCCATCAGCAGCGATCTGGAAATCCTCATCAGCCGCTACGCCGAGGGCGACGATACGCTTACCCCCGCCGAGCGGCAGCGTGTCGAGCAGGCGCTGGACACCGACGCCGAAGCCAACGAACTGCTGGCCGGTGAACATCGCCTGACGGACCTGCTGCGCGCCGCACCGCTGCCCGACGTCAATTACGAACTGCTGGCCGCCCGCATCAGCGCAAATATCCCGCAGGCCGCGGTCCAGACCGAATCGCGGCCGGTGACGGCGTCGCGGTCGTTCTGGTCGGGCTCGAAGCTGGCGTTGGCGGCGTCGGTGTTGATCGCTGCGGGCGTCGCGATCCCGATGTTGAACAATGACGTTGAACGGGGCAACAACGCGCCGGTTCCGATCTCAACCGGTGGCGCTGAATCGAGTATGACCGCCGTCGCCCCGGTGACGATCCGAGCCGTCAACGGTGGCACGACGAGCGTCGCCGTTACGCCCGCGGACGCGCCAAACGTCGTCATCGGTCCTTCCCCCGCGGTCGCCGGTCGACCCGCGAGCGATCGCTACACCGAGGCCCCCGCAGGCAATCGCCCGGCAAAGGTCGTCATCAGCGGTGAGAATTCCCAGCCCACCAACGACAACCCCTTGGCCCCCCGGTAGCCCGGCGGACTCGCGCTCGTCTGTAGGACAGGCATTTCTGCCTGGCTCTCCCGCCGTATCCCTGGCCTCGGCTCCTCTGCTGGTACGAACTCTTCACGAATGTTTCTCCCGCCTTGTCTTCGGCCCCATGGCTTCTGGGTAAGGCAACGCGAAGAAGTGGAATTGAACCACAGAGAACACAGAGGACACCGAGAAGAGACAAAGAGAGTTTGGAGATAGGATCTGGCGTGGACACTTGGAACGCTCGTTGGGAACCCGCCATTCGCCGCTGGAGGAAGCTATAACGCTTAAACCGCTCCCACGCCGCAATCCATAACCTTCGCGTCGGTTCTCTGTCTTCCCTCTGTGCTCTCTGTGTCCTCTGTGGTTCAATGTCTTGACCAACTTCCAACAAGGCTCCACATGCTCCGCCATCTGATGCTCGTCATGTTCCTGCTCACCACCTCGATCGCTCAAGCCCAGAACAGCCCGACGAGCGCTTTGATCAACGAGGCGCTCGACCAACCCGTGAACCTGCAGTTGAATACGACGTTGCCGCAGGCGCTGAACGCAATCACCGACCAAACCGGCGTGCGCATCGAGGTCGAGCGGGCCGTGTGGGAACTGCTGCCGTGGGGCCAGCAGACGAACGTGTCGGCCAACATCAACAACATCACCCTACGGGCGGGCTTGGACAGCATCTGCCAGAAGCTCGGCTTGACGGCCGTGCTGACCGAGCGAACCGTCGAGTTGCGCCCCCTGCCGGCACTGGCGCGATTGGGCCGCCGGGCGACGCAGCAGGAATTGCAGATCCTCGACCTGCTCGCCCGTACGCCACTGCCCGAGATCGCCGGCGAGCCACGCGTCCGCAGCCTGCTGGCAGCGATCGACGAGCGGTTGGAATCGACGCGCAGCGGCTTCGCCACCGAGAACCGCGTTGGCATGGAATTGAACGACCGCCCGCTGTCGTTGCGCCGGGGGCTGTCGCTCTACGACGCGCTGGAGGCGATGAACGCCCAGACCGAGGCCACCTGGCACCCGGCCGGAAAGACGGTGGTCGTCCTGACCAAGGAAGATCAGATCCGCACGCAGCTCAGCAAGCGCGTCACCCGCAACTACGCCGACGTGCCGATCGGCCAAACGCTGACTGAGCTATCGCAATTGGCCGGCGTTGACTTTACGGTCGAACCGGGCGCGTTCCAGCGCATCGCGCCGGAATTTCGCACGGTGAAGTTGCTGCTGGACAACGCCAGCATCGAACAAGCCTTGGAACACATCAGTGGGTTCACCGGCTTGGGCTACGTCATCAACGCACGCGGCGTCTACCTCTGGGCCGCCGCCACCGGCACGCCCACCACGACGGGCCGCGATCCGGTCATCGCGCTGATCGAGGTCACCCCCGGTGTGCAGGTGCTGGTGCCGCAGTCGCAGGTACCGCCTGAGGCCCGCGAGCGCCTGCGCACACTGACACTGCAGAAGATCGAGGAACTCTCGCGCGAGCCCGCAACCACTCGTCCGACGACGGCGCCGTAGAAGACGCATCATCCTCCCAGTAAGCCTCTTCTGTAGGACAGGCATTTCTGCCTGTCTCTGCCCCGTATCCGCTCTGTAGACTTTCTCCCTTCTGTGGCGCAGTTGAAAACCAAATACAGACGTGGGAAGATCGGGGGAACAGACAGGTAGGAATGTCTGTCGTACAGAAGGTCCGACAAGCGGTTAAGGCCTGAACGCGTTCGACGCCTAATTCTTCTTGCCCAGCCGTGCCACCAACCGCCAGACGAAGTGCGGCGAGAGCGCGCGCGTCTGCGTCTTGTTGAACGCATCCACAATCTCATCGAACCGCGAGCTGTACGGCAACCGGTCGCGCCGGCCTAAGTCATCACCAAGCATCTGACGCAGCCGCTTCTGATCTTCCGGCGAGATGTCAGGCGGAATAGACTTCGACTCACCCAGCTTCGGCAGCTTGCCGGCCTTTCGCTGGTTCAGCAGGTGCCGCCAGGTTTCGGCACGCGTCGGCTTCGGATCGGCATAGCTGGCGACGTACCCGCGGTACAGCTTCTCGAACTGCGGCGTGTAGGGCAGATCGTCGGCGGTCCGGCCAATCTCCGTGTATAGCGTCACCAGCGTCTCTCGCTTCGGCGCCTGCGTCGCCTCCACGCCGCCGAACAGCCCACCACCGGCGGCCTTGGCATCTTCGATCGGCGCCGACGCGCCGGCCACCGGGCTATCGGCGGTGCGGTCGAGCAACAGCAGCACCGTGCCAAACGGGTCCTTCGCGGTCGCGCGATAGCCGCGCGACACCTGCACAGGCGGGCTGCTGAACGTCAGCTTCAGCTTCGCCCGATCTCGGTACATCGCCCGCACGTCGTCCACGCGGAAGTAGATCGCCTCGCCCGGCAGATCCGGGTCGGCGTGCAGCACCAGTTCGGCCGAGTCGTCACCCAGCGAAAAACTCGCGATCGACCTTTCCTGCTTCGCCAGTTTCATGCCCAAAACGTCACGGTAATACCGCACCGCCGACTCTAGGCCGGGCACGCGAAGGAGGATGCGGTCGACACGTTGAAGCATGGGAGGCGGAAGTGCTGAATGGCGAACGGTGATTACTGAATACGGCTTACGTTTAAGTCTTCAATCGCAAATCGGCAATCGCAAATCCTCATGCCTTCGCGACGCCTACTGGCTCGTCGCCGCTCAGTTCCGAGGCTTCAGTGACGGTCGGGGCTCGATATCCGCCGCGCAGGACGAACACGCCTGCCAGCAGGTTCCAGAAGACCTGCACGAAGCGTAGCGACATCGTCAGGATCAATGCGTCGGCAACGGTCGCCGATTGGCCGCGCATCAGCAGGTAGGCGAAGAACTCCATCACGCCCGCGCCCTGCGGCGACACCGGCAGCGCGCCCGCCAGCGTGACGACCGGCACCACCACCCAATAGTACCCCGGCTTGATCGGAAGGCCGAACGCCTCGCCCGCGGCCATGGCGGAGATGACGGTAATCGCATGCACCGGCAGGCTCATCGCCAGCACGCCCACCAGCAGGCCCGGCCGGCGGCCATACAACTGCACAACCTCGCGCACGCCCGCCAAATGCCGCTGCATCGGCAAGTGCCGCACGAGGTAGCTCAACCCCAACGCGCGGCGCAACAGCGGCACGTAGTACACGGCCAGCCCGAGGATGACCACCGTGATGATCGCCGCCGACCCGCCAGCCACCTGCAGGCACTTGCGCGTCACCGGATCGTTCCAGTCGCCGGACGACAGCGCCTTGACGCCCGCCACCGTGCCGCCCATCAGCACCAGCGCCAGCAAACCGACCACGCGATCCACCACCACCGACAGCACCGCCCGCGTGCGATGCACCGTGTGCTTTGCAGCGTAGTAGGCCTTCAACAGGTCGCCACCGGTCGAGCCGGGCATAAACGTGTTGTAGAACGCCCCGACCATGTTGATCTGGAACGCACGGGCCGCGCCGATCGGAATCTCAAGCGCGCCCAGCAACAGCTTCCAGCGAAACGATGTGATGAGGTAGTTCAGCGGGAAGATCGCGATCGCCAGCCACAGGATCGAGTGGTCGGCGTGCTTCACGACGTTGATCAGCCCCACGTCGATGAGCGGATACGAGAGCAGATCGTGACTGTAGCTGCCCACGACGCGCGACGGGCTGACCGTCCACACCTCCCCTTCCACCTTGCCGAGGAAGCGCGTCAACAGCGATCGCGGTTCGCTCACCAGAAGTGGCCATTTCGAAACGGCGACCGACCGGTCGGCCGGCACCTTCAGGCCCAGCACGTCGACCGTTCGTCGGCCGGCGCTATCGGTGATGATCTCTAAGCGATCGTACTGGCTGCGAGCAACCAGCTGGTCGCGTGGCACGACCGCAGGCATTCCGGCCGGCGCGTCGTCGGCCAACTTAAAAGTCTGGTCGTGCTCTGTGGCCGGTTCAAGCAGGTGCACCGCCACCGGGCGACCGGTCTGCGGGTCTTGAACGCGCACCTGGTCGTACAGCGAGATGTTCCGAACGACGAACCACACGCCCAGGACGGCCACGCCCCACCGCAGAACGAACTTCAGCCACTTTTTGACCGCTGGTTGCATGTTTCGGATCGGATTGTGCGAGGCCAGCCCACCGGACGCAAGGGTTGCCGCTAGCCGATAAACCCGCGCGCCTTCAGCAGGTCGAGGATCTTCGTAACGCATTCCTCAACCGGCATCTCGTGCGTTGGCAGCACCAGGTCGGCATCGGTGGGTGGCTCGTACGTCGCGCTGACGCCGGGGAACTGCGTGAGTTTGCCCTCGTCGGCCATCCTGTAGGCACCGCTGGTGTCGCGGGCCCGGCAAGCTTCCACGGGCGCTGACAGGTAGACCGAGATGAACCGATCCGGCCCGACCACTTCCTTCGCCTTGGCACGCACGGCATCGTGCGGGGCCACGAAAGCTGCGATGCAGAGCAGGCCACTGTCGTTGAGGATCTTTGCGACCTCGGACGACCGCCGAAGGTTCTCGGAACGATCGTCAGCCGTATGCCCGAGATCGCGGCTCAGCCCCTGTCGCATGTCCGGCCCGTACAACACGGTGACGAGGTGACCGGCATCGAACAGCGCCTTCTCCAGCGCGTAAGCCAGGCTGGCCTTGCCCGCAGATGGCAGGCCATAAATGAGGACGGTTGCGCCCTTCTGCTTCAGCCGCGATTCACGATCAGCGGTGCCGACCTGGCTAGAGCGCGTCTTCAATTGCCCGGCGACGGGCGTCTGGCCCCATAAGTCACCGCCGCGCGATTCGCTGCGCTCCAGGATCATGCCCGCGCCAACGGTGCCGTTGGTCAGGCGGTCGATGATGATAAAGCTGCCAGTGCCGGCGTTGATCTTGTACGCGTCGTACGCGATCGGCTGGCTAAGGCTCAGCAACACGTGCCCCACCTCGTTCATCGCCAGTTGCGTCGCCGGGCGGCGTTCAAGCGTGTTCACGTCGATCGCGGCCCGCATCTCGGCGATCTCGCCCGTCACCGTGCGCGTCGTCTGCTTAAAGTTGTACGTGCGACCCGGCACGAACGGCTTCTCGCTCATCCAGACCACCGTCGCCTCGATCTGTGCCGAAACGTGCGGCGGCGCAGTGGGATGCACCAACATGTCCCCCCGGCTGACGTCGATCTCATCTTCCAACGTAAGCGTGACCGACTGCGGGCTGAACGCCTCTTCCAACTCCCCATCGTACGTGACGATCGACCTCACCTTGCTGCGCCTGCCCGACGGCAGCGCGACGACCTCGTCCCCCTTGCGCACGATGCCCGACGCCACCATGCCGCTGAACCCGCGGAAGTTCAGGTTCGGCCGCAACACGTGCTGCACCGGGAAGCGCATCTCAGCCAGGTTGCGGTCCGACGCGATGTGCACCGTCTCCAGGTGCTGCAACAGCGACGGCCCGTAGTACCAGGGCATGCGCTCGCTCTTCTCGACGACGTTGTCGCCCGCCAGCGCCGACATCGGGATGAACCGCACGTCGGGGATGCCCAGCTTCACGACGAATCCGGTGTACTCCTCCATGATCTCGTCGAACCGCGATTGCGAGAACCCGACCAAATCCATCTTGTTGATCGCCACGATGACGTGCTTGATGCCCAGCAACGACACGATGAATGAGTGCCGCCGGGTCTGCGACTGCACGCCGTGCCGCGCGTCGATCAGGATGATCGCCAAGTGACACGTGCTGGCCCCCGTCGCCATGTTGCGCGTGTACTGCTCGTGCCCCGGCGTGTCGGCGATAATGAACTTGCGCTTGTCGGTACTGAAGTACCGGTACGCCACGTCGATCGTGATCCCCTGCTCGCGCTCGGCCTTTAAGCCATCCGTCAGCAGCGCAAGGTCGACCTCGCCCGCGCCGGTGGTGCCATGCTTGGCACTATCCCGTCGCACTGCCGCCAGTTGGTCGTCGTAAATGCCCTTCGTGTCGTGCAGCAACCGCCCGATGAGCGTGCTCTTGCCATCATCCACGCTGCCGCACGTCAGAAAGCGCAGCAGTTCCTTCCGCTGATGGCGGGCGAGGTAGGTGTTGATGTCTTCGACGGCTTCAGTCTGAGTCATAATTGCTCGCAATGCCCGAATTAATCAATCTAACCGCGGAGGCGCGGAGGACGTGGAGAGAGAGAAGAAAAATCACTGACATCATTCGCTATCCGGCGCTACCGAACGCCTGATGATTTCATCCTCTGCCATTTGCCTGAACAGCTTCCAACCACGGCGGGCCTTGTTGGGCAGCCCTTGCGTCTCTTCCTGAGCTCGACAACGCACAACCTCGCGCTCCAACTCCTTCAGAGACATTCGTTGAAGCTCCGCGAGACGCTTGGCAGCTGCACGGTCGACGAAGGACATGATCGCTCTGCTCCCTCTGTCTCCGCGTCCTCCGCGTCTTTGCGGTGAAGCCTTCTATTAAAAATACCCCTCGCGCTTCTTCTGCTCCATCGACCCCGCTTCATCGTGGTCGATCAGCCGCCCCTGCCGTTCGCTGCGGCGTTCCAGCAGCGTTTCCTGGATGATGTCCGCAACCGTCGTCGCCGTCGATTCGATAGCGCCAGTCAGCGGATAGTCCCCCAGCGTGCGGAAGCGCACCACCCGCATCACGGGTCGCTCGCCCGGCTCCAGCCGCATGCGGTCGTCATCCACCACGATCCACTGTCCGCCGCGGTCGACGCAGGGGCGTTCCTTCGCGAAGTACAACGGTGGCAGCGGGATCGATTCCGCGCGGATGTACTCCCACACGTCCAGCTCCGTCCAATTGCTCAGCGGAAAGACGCGGATGCTTTCACCCGCACCTAGCCGGCCGTTGTACAAATTCCACAACTCTGGCCGCTGGTTCTTCGGGTCCCACTGCATCGCCCGATCGCGGAACGAGTAGACGCGCTCCTTCGCCCGCGCCTTTTCCTCATCTCTTCTAGCCCCACCAAACGCCGCGTCGTGCTTGCCCTTCTTCAGGGCCTGCACGAGCGCCTGCGTCTGCATGTGCGCGCTATATTGCGGCGTGGCGTAGTCGAACGGGTTCACCCCCGTCGCCAGCGCTTCTTCGTTCGTGTAGACCGACAGCGGCAAATCGCAATCGCGACAATACTGATCCCGAAACTCCAGCAGTTCCCGAAAGTCCCACGTCGTCGCGATGTGCAACAGCGGAAACGGCACGCGCCCGGGATAAAACGCCTTGCGCGCCAGATGCGTCAGACAGGCCGAGTCCTTCCCGCCCGAGTACAGCAACACCGGGTTCTGAAACTCCGCCGCCACCTCGCGAATGATGTGGATGCTCTCGGCCTCAAGCTGCTTCAGGTGCGTTAGCGTATAGCTGGTCATCGCGTGCTCTGCCGTGCCCTTTCCCAAGTATGGGGGAAAAGGGGCAGATTATGGAATAACGCGCGCGGTCGCAAGCGATTCGACCCCAAACCGCGCGGCGACCAAAGAAGCGTGTGAACGCCGAGACGCCGAGAACGCCAAGACCGGAGAGAAGAGGAAGATCAGGAATCTGCTTTGCCTGCGCGCCTCTTGCTTTGGCGTCCGCTGTGGCACCAACAATCCGGTCTGTGATTCAGGGCGATCTCCCCCCGCCTTCTCCACCTTATCAATCGAACGCGAAAGCGAGAAAGCGCGAAGAAAGCCGCGAAGGCGCTGCGAAGCCCCTTCCTCCACTTGGGATCGGGTTATTGGTCATTTGCTTGGCATTGGGGCTTGGTCATTCGATCCCCTCTTCCCCTCAAGCCGCCGGCAAGATCGCCTGCTGCGCGTTGGATGCCACCATCACCCGCCCACCCGAGTTCTCTCCATCCCCAACAATCCCCCGCGTCACGTCGTACTTCGCCCGCCCGATCAACGGCGTCGTAATGATATGCTCCAACCACCGATCCCTCAGCTCCCGCGCCGCTGCCACCATCTGCGGGTCCGCCTTCGCCTTCACCCGCGGCTTCGCCTCGCGCGTGGGCTTTTCCACGCGTACCCTCGAAAGACAGCCGACCTCGGGGGACGAGGGGGTCGTTCCCGAGGTCGGCGTGTTGGGCTGCGATTAGCAGAGGGGCGGGTGCGTTAGGCGTCGATGGGCGTGCTGGAGAAGCGGCCGTCGTCGCCGGAGCCGAGGACGATCGAGACGTCGCGCAGCGTGCGGTTCTGCAGGATGAGGCTGGCGGCGCCGCCGACGACGCCGTTGCTGCGGAGGGCGCCGGAGACGATGTCGATCTCGTACAACTGGGTGATCGGGCTGCCGCCGATCGTCAGCGCCGCGTAGCCGACGTTGAAGCCGTCGGCGCGGGTGAGGACGTCGAGGCCCGAGATCGCGCCGGCCTCCAGCGGGCCGTCGGACGTGCGGAGCTGGCCCTCGGTCGTCAGCGTGCCGGCGTTGGCCGGCACCTGTTCGACGAGCGTGTTGGCATCGGTGTCCAGGTCGTACAGCGCGGTGCCGGTCCTGGGGTCGGCGTCGTTGTTGATGTACGCGGCGGCGGTCACGCGCGGGTTGCGGCCGGCGGCGGAGTCGGTCGGGCCGTACACCAGTGGACCGTCGATGATCGTCAGACCGGTGTCGACGTTGATGCGGTAGTTCTCGTCGCGCCCGTTCACCAGGCGCAGGCGGTCGACGGTGGGATTGAAGTTCACGCCGCTCTCGGAGAAGCGAACGTTGAGATTCTCGCCATCGTCGCGCTGGCCGTTGGCGTTCGTGTCGGTGTACAGCGCGGCGACGACGGTCGCGGCGCCGGTGGACGCGTCGAGCGTGATGATGCGGCTCTCCGAGGTCACCCCGTAGAGCGTGCCGATGCGGTTGACACCGTCGGCGGCGTTGAGATCGCTGGGGCGGTAGTCGATGCCGACGACAAGCTCGCCGGCGCGCAGGCCGGTGATCGCGCTGTCGGAGAAGATGACGCTTGGATTGGCGGCGTCGAAGCGGATCAGGCGGTTGTCGGTCTGCAGGCCAACGGCGAGGGCGCTGGCGGCATCGCGCGGGCCATCAAGGTCGCCCGAGCCGGGCCGAATCGTCAAGGCGCGCAGCGAGCGGGGGTCGGCGGAACCGCCGATGATGCCGTTGCTGCGCATGGCGCCGTTGGTGAGGTCGACCTCGTAGAGGCTGCTGTTGGGGCTGCTGCCGATGGTGATCGAGGCGTAGCCGACGTTGAAGCCATCGGCAAGCGTGAGGACGTCGAAGCCCGACCGGAAGCCCGATTCGACGGGGCCGGCTGCGGTGCGCAGCGCGCCGACCGTCTTCAGCCGACCGGCGTTGGCGGGGTTCTGCTCGACGAGCGTGTTGGCGTCGGTGTCCAGGCCGTACAGCACCGTGCCGGTCGCGGGGTTGGCATCGCTGTTGATGTAGGCCGAGCCCGTCACGCGCGGATTGCGACCGGCGGCGACGTCCATGGGGTCGTACGCCAGCGTGCCATCGATGATCGTCAAACCGGTGTCGACGTTGATGCGGTAGTTCTCGTCGCGCCCGTTCACCAGGCGCAGGCGATCGACGGTGGGGTTGAAGTCCAGGCCGCTCTCGGAGAAGCGGATGTTGAGGTTCTCACCATCGTCGCGCTGGCCGTTGCCGTTGGTATCGGTGAACAGCGTGGAGACGACGGTGGCGGCGCCGGTGGACGGATTCAGCGTGACGACGCGACTCTGGGAGGTGACGCCGTAAATCTGGCCAACACGGTTGACGCCGTCGGACGGGTTTAGGTCGCTTGGCCGGTGGTCGATGCCGAGGAGCGACTCGCCGGCGCGCAGGCCGGTGATCGCACGGTCGGAGAGGATGACGCCGGGGTTGTCCACGTCGAACTGAATTACGCGGTCGTTCGTCTGCAGGCCGACGGCGGCGGCGCTGAGCAGTTGGCGTCCCTCGAGCGATTCAGCAACGACAGCGCTGCGGGCGCCGTTGCGTATTTTCGATGACTTCCGGGCCATAACGTCCTCCTTCAGATTCAGCGGCTCGCGCCCTCAGGCAGAGTCCAACACAAACGCGTCGGACGATCGCTCTACCGTCGCGTAGCGACGAACGCACCGTGGACCGTATACCCTACGCCTCGCTTTGTCGGATAGATGTGAAAACCGAAGGAAAAAGTGAGACGCACGATGTTAGTGCAATGGTCGCGGCCCGTGCGGGGCTTGTCGATCCGGTTGGCGGCGCTACACTTGGGGCATGTTTACAGGCATTGTTGAGAAGACCGCACGCGTGATGGCGATGACGCCTGGGCCGAAGTTTGTACGGCTGGTGATTCCCGACGACTACCACGACGTCGCCCATGGCGAGAGCATCGCGGTCAACGGGGTCTGCCTGACCGTCGCCGAGCTGGCGAAGGGAGAGCTGCACTTCGACGTGATCGCCGAGACGCTGGACAAGACGAACCTGGGGTTGCTCAAGACGGGCGACAGCGTACATGTCGAGCGGTCGCTGCGCGTGGGGGATCGGATCAGCGGGCACTTCGTGCAGGGGCACGTCGACGGGCCGGCGAAGCTGGTGGAGATGACGGACGCGGCCGACGAGACGCGGCTTCGCTTGCAGGTGTCGCCGGCGCTGTCGCCGTTCATCGCGCCCAAGGGATCGGTGACGCTGGATGGCGTAAGCCTGACGGTGGCAGCGGTGGACGGGGAACACTTCGAGGTGGCGCTGATCCCCACGACGGTGCAGATGACGAATTTGCTGCAGCACGATGTGGGTTGGCCGTTCAATTTCGAAGCGGATATTATTGGGAAGACGGTGGTGGCGTATTTGATGAGGACGGCGGGTCGTTAATGACCAATGACCCAACCAGAATGAACAAACACCAATGACCAATGAAGCCGGCGCGAGGCCGTTTGGACATTGGTGATTGGAATTTGATTGGTCATTCGGATTTGGTCATTTGTCATTCGAAATCACCCTCACCTGGCCTCTCCCGGCGTATGCGGGCGAGGGACCGGAGTAGGAAAACGATCGTCCTGATTCATTCGGCAATCGACATTCGAAATTCGGCATTTCCCCATGAGTTCCTACCGTCCCACCATCGCGATCACCATGGGAGAGCCGGCGGGCATTGGGCCTGAGGTGGTGGTGAAGGCGCTGGCCGACCCGGTGCTGCGGCACCGCGCGCGGTACATCATCTACGGGATGAATGAACTGCTGAGCTACGCGGCCGACCTGGCAGAATTCGACGTCTTCTGGTGGCGCGACCAGTTCAACGGGCGGCTGCGCAGTTATCCGCACGATGTCGTCGTAGTCGATTACGACATGTACAGCCTGCTTGGCAGCGCCGTGCGCAGCCCCAGCAAGATGGGCGGCGAGGCGAGCATGCGCTTCTGCGTCGACGCGATCGAGGCGGCCCAGAAGAAGCTGGTGGACGCCGTGGTGACGGCCCCCATTGCCAAGGAAAGCTGGAAGCTGGCGGGGTACGGCTTCCCTGGCCATACGGAACTGTTTGCGACGAAGACGAACGCCCGCCACTACGCGATGATGTTCGCGGGCGGGCCGCTGAAGGTGATTCTGGCGACGGTGCACATCCCGCTCAACAGCCTGTGGGGCCGGCTGAACATTGGCGCGGTCTTCCACCCGATCGAATTGGTGCACAAGACGCTGATCGAGTGGTTCGACATCGAAAAGCCCCGCATCGCGGTGGCGGGCGTGAACCCGCACGCGAGCGAAAACGGGCAGTTTGGGGACGAGGAGGAACGCATCATCTCCCCCGCCATCGCCATGGCCCGCGAGCAGGGAATTGACGCGACGGGCCCCTATTCGCCCGACACGGTCTTCTTAGCGGCGCGTGATGGAAAGTTCGATGCGGTCGTGGCGATGTACCACGACCAGGGATTGATCCCCGTGAAGCTGTTAGCGTTCGACCAGGCGGTGAACCTGACGGTGGGCCTGCCAATCATCCGCACCAGCCCCGATCACGGCACCGCCTTCGACATCGTCGGCCGCAACCGCGCCAACCCCGGCAGCATGCGGGCCGCGATTGAACTGGCGATCGATTTGTCGATCAAACGCCACAACCGCGACGCATTGCAGCGCGAGCACGAACGGCAGCATCCAAGAGAAGAATCGTAAACCGGCCCCCTCTTCTGTAGGACAGGCATTCCTGCCTGTCTCTCCCTGTGGGACGGACATTCTTGTCTGTCTCTCCCCCCGTATTCTCGCTTCTGTGGCACAGGCATTCCTGCCTGTGTCTCTTCTGTCTTTTGTCTTTCGTATTTTGTCTTTCAGTGTGGGGCGGACATTCTTGTCTGCCACGCGGCGCTCGCCGCGATTGCGAAGCGGCAGAGACGCGAAGGCGCGAAGGACACGAAGGACGTTGCGCCGGATCCACCTCAACTGCGCAGCGCGTCCGTAGAGATGGATAGCGTGCTCTTTGACAATCGAATAGCCGACGTGCGTGACATCTGGGATCCCCATTCCCATCACCCGATGGCGCAATATGGTGCACAATGGTGCACGGATTCGTGTTTTGCCTTACCCAAACCGCCGTCCAGATACGGGTTCGCGTTACGTTCTCCGTCTCCTTCGCGTCCGCCTTCGCGACTTCGCGTCTCTTTTGGATTTGTGGAAGCGCAACGCATGCAAAGCAAAGAGAGACAGGAAAGAACGTCCGTCCCATCAGAAGATCAAAAGAAAGAAGAGACACAGGCAAGAATGCCTGTGCCACAGAAGAGAGAATACGGGGGGAGAGACAGGCAGGAATGCCTGTCCTACAGAAGAGGGGCGACGGCTCGGGTTAAGCCTGCGTCTCGACCGGGAAGCCCGCCTGCCGCGCCTTGCGGGCGGCAATGAACGATCGCACGCACAGCACGATGTAGACGAGCAGGACGACCGCCATGATCGCCTGTGCCCGAACGGCACCCGGGCGGGCGGGCTCGGTGCCGCCCATCCAGGCGAACGCCTTGAATAAGCCCGGGGCGGCCCCCAGGAAGCCGAGCAGCGCAATCGTGACGGCGGCGTGCATCACGTGCTTGTTCAGCTGGGGTTTGGCAGCGGCGATGGCACCAAGGATCAGCAGGATGACGCCGACGACGGATGGAATGAACGCCGTCAGGCTTTTGACGTCGCTTAAGGCGTAGCCGCCAGCGCCGAGCAGGATTAGTAGAACGCCGAACGCGATCGTGATTTTCGCCATAATTGTTCTCCGTCAGTTGAAGGCGGAGACAGTCTAGGCGCGGCGGTGACCGGGCACAACCGGCTGAAGGACTGGAAGCGGGTTGTTATTGGAGGGGTGCCACCGGCGGATTGCCCGCCCGTGCCTTTGATCTATCGAGAGGAAAATACGGGCGGGCAAGCCGACGGTGGCGCACAGGTTTCGACGGGGAAATCAGCCGGCCTTGCGATACCGCGCGTTGCGTTGCTGGGCCATCGGCTCGCGCATCAGCTGCACGGAGCGCTCGATGATGGCCTGCGTGTCGCGGTCCAGCAGTCGTTCCAAATCGGGTGAAAGTCCCAGTTCGGTCAGGACGGCTGAGGGGACGATGTCGATCTCCATGTCGGCGCAGTAGACGTGGCTGTACTTCACGAGCTGGTTGGCCACGTGCACGATGCTGACCGCGCGGAACATCTCCGACGGCATCGCCAGCACCGCGCTGTCGCCGGCGGGCATGTGGTGCAGGCGGATGGCCTCGACGAGGTCGCCGGGCAGTTCCCACTTGGCGGCGAGGAAGCCACCGATGAACGCATGATCGGCGCCGAAGAGCCGGCGTTCGCGCGCCAGGAAGCTTTCGTCGCCGTCGTGCTTGTCCCAGATCTGGCCGACGATCTGCGGGAACGTGCTGTTGATCGCGAGCTTGCCGATGTCGTGCAGCAGCCCGATCGTGCCCGCCAGCCACGGGTCGACACCGCCCACGCGCTTGGCGAGGTGTTCGGACGTCTGCGCGACGGCCATGGAGTGGAGCCAGAGTTTTTCCGGGTGATAGCCCTTCGTGCGCTTCGCATCGGCGGATGCAATGCCCATCATCGGCCCAAGCTTCAGCCGGACGACCAGGGCCTTCACGGTGGAGAAGCCCAGGTAAGCAACGGCCTCTTCGAGCGACAGGATCTCCCGCCGAAGCCCGAACGCGGCCGAGTTGACCATGCGGAGGATGCTGGCGACCAAAATCGGTTCGGTGCCAACGATGCTCGCCACGCTGCGGGCGGTCGAGCCCATGCTGTTCAGCTCGCGCAGGATGTTGTGGACGGCACGTGGTAACGGCGGGATCTTTTCGAGGCCCGACACCACCTCGTCCAGCAACTGCGACTTCTGAAGTTCGTTGACGTCGGCGGGACGGATCTTGGCGCCTTCGGGCGGGGCCGCAAAGAGCGCGGGTGTGACGGCCGGACTGGTCAGGTCTGTTCCGACGCGTTCGTCCCACTGCGCGTCCACCTGCGCGAAGGAGTCGTCGGCCGCCTTGCGATTGCTGCGCCAGATGACCGCAACGGTGCCGCTGAGCAGAAGGGTGGCTGCGATAAGTACGATCCAAGCCGCCATGCGCGTCTCTCCGTCTCGGCCCGCGGAAATAGGGAAAGGGCTACCGGTTGTTATCGGATGGAGCGGCGCAAAAAGTTCAGTCTGGGTAAGTTGGGGGATGAGAAAGACCACGCGACCCGCCACTGGCGAGACGGTTTGCCTGCCGTAGGGGCGACGCAAATGTCGCCTATACGTGACCTACCCCTGCCGGCGGCCGTGCAGGTCGTTGGGACCACCGCCCGCGCGGGCGAGCGACGCCCAGTCCGTCAGCTCGACGGCCGCCACGATGTCGGATGGCAACGATGGGTCGATCGTCGCGTCAGGCACCACCGCCAGCAGCGGGGCTTTCGTCCAGCGCTCGATCTGGCGCAGGTTGGTCTCCTCGGCCACGCCCGCGCGGTCTACTGGGTAGCGATTGATGACCACCCCCGCCACCGGCACTCCGGCGCTGCGCAGGGCGACCACGGTGAGAACGCTGTGGTTGATCGTGCCCAGCCCCGGCCGGGCGACGACGACCGCGGGGGCGTTCAGCCAGCGGGCGGCGTCGAGCATGAGGTGCTGCCCATCGATCGGCACCATAATGCCACCGGCCCCTTCGACGATCAGGATGTCGCAGTCGCGCGACATCAGGTCGATCGACCGCTGGACCGCGTCCCAATCCACCGGCTCGCCCGCCCGCTCGGCCGCCACGTTCGGTGACAACGGCTCGGCGTAACGGTTGGGACAGATCACCTCCAACGGATAGGCCACGTCGCCACAGTGGGCGAGGAACTCCGCATCCTCCGACACCAGGCCCTCGCGCCGCTGTACGCAGCCACTGGCGACGGGCTTGAGCGCCCCCACCCGCGCGCCTCGCCGCCGAAACCAGTCGGCGATCGCACCGGCGACTACCGTCTTGCCGACGTCCGTATCAGTGCCGGTGATGAAGAGCGTGGGGATGGTGGGTGGCCGGATCATCATTATTCGCGAGATTCTACGCCTTCACCGTGGCATGGGCGTCTCGCCCATGCTTGTTGTAAGGCCGAGCGATCTCGTTTGTGGGTAAATGCACGGTCAGCGCCGCACAGCACTAAAAAATACTCTGTTCCACTCCGTACGCATGGGCGAGACGCCCATGCCACGGCCGGAGCGGGCGGCCGCTAGAGACTAGAAACCTCTGTCGCGATCGCATCAATGATTCGTTCTAAGTCCCCCACGGGCATCGCCAGTGGTGGCATCATCACGAGCGTGTCGGCAAGCGGCCGAATGATGATCCCGTGCTTGCGGATGGCTTGGCAGACCGCCGCCCCGACGCGCCGCTTGCTGTCGAAGGGTTGCTTCGTCTCGCGGTCGGCAACGAGTTCGATGCCGACCATCAGCCCCTTCTGCCGAAGGTCACCCACGTGCTTCAGCGGGCGAACCTGTTGATCCAACGCGCCCGCGAGCCACGCGGCCTTCTGCCGTACGCTCGCCAGCAAATCGTTTTTCTCGAAAAGGTCGAGTGACGCCAACGCCGCGGCGCAGGCGAGCGGGTTGCCGGTGTACGTGTGACCGTGGAAGAACGTGCGCCCGTCCCACGGTTCACCGAGGAACGCGTCGAAGATCCGCTGGGTCGCGAACGTTGCCGCCAGTGGCAGGTAGCCGCCGGTGATTCCCTTGGCGACGCACATTAAATCGGGTGACACGCCTTCATGTTCACACGCGAACATGCGGCCGGTGCGCCCGAATCCCACTGCCACCTCGTCGGCCACCAGCAGCACGTCGTACCTGTCGCACAGCTCTCGCACGCCGCGCAGGAAGCCGGGCGGATGGACGATCATTCCCGCGGCGCCCTGCACAATCGGTTCAATGCAGACCGCGGCCAGCCGTTGGTGGTTCTGCTCGAGGATGCGCTTCAGACACGCCAGGCACTGCGTCTTCACGTCCGAACTTGGCGAACAACCTACGCGGTCGCACGTGTCGTTGTTACAGCCGCACGTGGCGGCAAAACGGTACTCGAAGGGTGTCGGCGCGTAATGCACCTTAAACAGCATCGGAAAGTACGGCCGATGAAACGCCGTCGTCCGGCCGATGCTCATGGCCCCCACCGTATCGCCGTGATACGCCTCGGTGAACCCGACAAACTCGCACTTCTCCGGCCGACCGACGTTGTACCAGTACTGGGCCGCCAGCTTGAACGCGACCTCCGTCGCGGTCGCGCCCGCGTCGCTGTAGAACACCTTCGTCAACCCCCGCGGCACGATCTTCATTAACCGCTCGGCCAACAAAATCGCCGGCTCGCTGGCCAGCCCGAGCATGGTCGTGTGCGCCACCTTGTCCAGCTGCGCCCGCACCGCGGCGTCGATCTCCGGCACTCGGTGGCCGTGTACGTTGCACCACAAGCTACTGACACCGTCGAGATAGCGGTTGCCGTCCGAATCGATCAGGTGCATGCCCTCGGCTTCGGTGATGACGAGCGGTTGGTCCTCCATCCACAGCTTCATATGCGTGAACGGGTGCCAGATGTGCCTGCGGTCCAGGTCGCGCAGCGCTTCGGTTGAAAGATCGGAAGACGTCGTTGTCATGGCGGCCCCACTGTATCGCTAAGCACCGCACGTGGCACGTGCCGCTGCCACACCGCCCCACGATCCGGATGACCGACCTGATCCATAGCCGTAGCAGCCTCAGGAAAAAGTGGAGGCTGTTGTTTGGCGGATAGACGCGCCGAGCGGCTTTCACCACGCTACAATGTGGGCGATGAACCAGTTGGAAGAACTCAGTCCGTTAGAGCGAATGATTCGCCAGCAGCTCATGGATCGCGGCATCCGCGACCCGCGGGTGTTGGACGCAATGCGTGCCGTGCCGCGCGATCAGTTCATGCCGCGTGAGCTGCGCGAGAAGGCTTACGCCGACGGCGCCGCGCCGATCGGTCACGGCCAGACGATCAGCCAGCCGTACATCGTCGCGCTCATGTCGCAGCGGTTGGACGTGCAGGCGAACCACCGCGTGCTTGAGATCGGTACCGGCACCGGTTACCAGACGGCAGTGCTGGCGCAGCTGGCGAAAGAGGTCTACACGATCGAGCGCATCAAGCCGTTGCTCGACGAGGCATTCGAACGGCTGCTGTCGCGCGGCTACAAGAACGTCCACTTCCGCCACGCCGACGGCACGCTCGGCTGGCCGGGCATCGGCACGTTCGACCGCATCCTGATCACCGCCGGCGCGCCCACGTTGCCCGAGAAGATGCTGCGCGACCAGCTCGCCGATGGTGGCCTCGCATTGCTGCCCATCGGCCCGATGGAAAGCCAGATGCTGACCGAGGTCCAACGCTACGGCGACCGCTTGGAAACCGTCGACGTCTGCCCGGTTAGGTTTGTCAAACTGATCGGCACCGAAGGCTGGAGCGAAACAGAAGGTGGGTGAGCACAAGCGCCGCCTGCCTCCCCCCAAATTGTCATCGCAAAGGGAGCCTAAGGCGACCTGAGGGATCTCGATCGACCGGACGGCGCTTGCCTTGGGAGATCCCTGAGGTCGACAAGCCTCCCGTCGGGATGACACTCCGAGTGAGCTTGCAGTTTGCTCTGGAGCATCCGCTTCGGCCATCATACTGTCGGAATGTCTGCCGCCCCCATCACCACCCTTGAAGGTATCGGCCCCAACCGCGCCAAGGCGTTCGCGGAACTGGGCGTGAACACGCTCGATGAGTTGCTGAACTACTTCCCGCGCGACTACCGCTCCGAGTCCGCCGAGCGGCGGATCGCGGATTTGATCGAGGACGAAACCCAACCCGCGCGCGGGGAAGTGGTAGCGGTCGATTATCTCGCCGGGGGTCGCCGCCCGCGGTTCGAAGCGACGCTGGACGACGGCAGTGGCAAGATGGGGATGGTCTTCTTCAACGGCGCCTACTTGCGAAACAAGATCCGCCCGGGCATGCACCTGCGCGTGAAGGGGCGGGTCAAGTTCTTCCGCAACCTGCCGCAGATGAGCAACCCCACGTGGGAGCCCATCGCCACCGATGCTGCGACCATCGAAGAGGCGGCGTTCATTGCCGTCTACCCCGCCAGCAGCAAGCTGACCAGCGACGCGATCGCACGCACCGTCGCGGCCAACATCGATCGGCTCACGCACGACGTGAACGAGTGGTTTGCGCCGGACCTGCTGCGCAAGCGCAACCTCATCGGCCGGCGCGAGGCGTACCGCCTCATTCACACGCCGACCAACGAACGCGAGGCCAAGGCCGCCCGGCGGCGCCTGATGTACGACGAGCTGATGCTGATGCAGCTTGGCCTGGGCCTGGGCAAGCGCCTTCGGGATGGCAGACTGACCGCGCCGGTCATGCGGCTCGACAAGCTGCTCGACGAGCGCATCCGCGGTCGCTTCGGATTCGATCTCACAAACGCCCAGCAGAACGCCGTCTGGGAGATCATGAAGGACCTGCAAAGCGGCCGGCCGATGAACCGCTTGTTGCAGGGTGACGTGGGCAGCGGCAAGACGGTCGTGGCGCTCTACGCGATGCTCGTCGGCGTCGCCAACAAGCTGCAGTCGGCCATTCTGGCGCCCACGGAAGTGCTGGCGGAACAGCACTTCCTCACGCTGCGCCGGGCGATGACGGGGTCGACCGTGAACGTCGGCCTCTACACGTCGCGCACGAAGCGCAACAGCAAATCGCAGATGCTGCGCGATTTGGCCGACGGCAAGGTTCACCTGGCGGTCGGCACGCAGGCGTTGATTCAAGAGGACATCCGGTTTGCCAATCTGGGCCTTGTCGTGGTGGATGAACAACACCGCCTCGGCGTGCGCCAACGGGCGGTGCTGAAAGACAAAGGGCTGTCGCCGCACTACCTGGTGATGACCGCCACGCCCATTCCGCGCACGCTGGCGCTGTCGTACTTCGCCGACTTCGACGTCAGCGTGATCGACGAGCTGCCCCCCGGCCGTGTACCGATCAAGACGCGCTGGGTGACGCCGAAGCAATCGCACGTGGCGTACGATCTGATTCAGCGCGAGGTGGCCGCCGGTCGGCAGGCCTACATCGTGCTGCCGCAGATCGAGGACAGCGGCGCTGACGAGGCGAAGTCCGTCATCAAGGAATTCCAACGGCTCTCCACCGGCCCGCTGGCGGGCCTACGACTGGCGCAATTGCACGGCCAGATGAACGCCGACGAGAAGCACACCGTCATGAGCGCCTTCCGCGACGGCACGATCGACGTGCTGGTGGCGACCACGGTGATCGAGGTCGGCGTGGACGTGCCCAACGCCACCGTCATGCTCATCGACAACACCGAGCGCTTCGGCCTGTCGCAGTTGCATCAGCTGCGCGGCCGGGTCGGGCGCGGCACGCACGCGTCTTTCTGCGTGTTGCTGTCGGAGGCGTCCAGCGAGTCGGCGAAGGAGCGCATCACGGCCATGTGCGACACGTCCGACGGCTTCGAGATCGCCGAGCGCGACTTGCACCTGCGCGGCCCGGGCGAATTCTTCGGCACGCGGCAGCACGGTTTGCCCGAGTTCAAACTGGCCGACATCACCAGCGAGTTGGAACTGCTGCACGTGGCCAAGGACGATGCCCTGGAATTGCTCGCGGATGACCCGAAGCTCTCCACCCGTCCGCACGCCGCGCTGCGCGATGCGCTGGCCGTGCAGTTCGGCGAGACGCTGCGCCTAGCGCAGGTTGGCTAGTCGCCATTGCTTTCAAATCCTGGCGCGTCTATCCGCCCTGCCGTGCCGTCCCTATAATCGCGCGTTATGGAAACGCAGACGCTTCGCCTCGGCCACAGCCCCGATCCCGACGACGCCTTCATGTTCTACGGCTTAGCCAAGGACCTGCTGCCCTCCGGCAAGTGGCGCTTCGAGCATGTGCTGCAGGACATCCAGACGCTGAACCAACGCGCCATGCAGGGCGAGCTGGAGATCACCGCCATCAGCATCCATGCCTACCCGTACGTGGCCCACAAGTACGCCCTGACCAGTTGCGGCAGCAGCATGGGCGACAAGTACGGCCCGATGATCGTCACGCGCCAGCCGATGGGCATCGACGATTTGCGCGGCAAGACGATCGCGATTCCCGGTGAAATGACGACCGCCTTCCTCACGCTACAGTTGCTGCTCGGCAAGGGATCGAAAGGCAAATTGGACGACGCCGGCGCCGCCGCCGGAATGGCCGCCGCGCCCGCGGATCTGCCCAACCGCGCCCACAACCCCGAAGCGTCGCCCGCGTTCTACTACGAGGTCGTCCACTTCGACCAGATCCCCGCCTACGTGCGCGACGGCAAGGCCGACGCCGGCCTGCTCATCCACGAGGGCCAGCTGACGTTCGCCAACGAGGGCCTGCACCTCGTGGTCGACCTTGGCTCCTGGTGGCACGACAAGACCGGCCTCCCCCTGCCCCTCGGCGGCAACTGCATCCGCCGCGATCTGGGCCAGGAGGCCATGCAGGAGGTGACGAACATCCTGAAAAAAAGCATCCAGTACAGCCTCGACCACCGCGCCGAGGCGGTCGAGTACGCCCTGCAGTTCGGGCGCGACTTAAACCGCGAGTTGGCCGACAAGTTCGTCGGCATGTACGTCAACGATTGGACGCTAGACTACGGTCCGCGCGGCCGCGCGGCGATCACGCGCTTGCTGAGTGAAGGGGCCAAGGCGGGCATCGTGCCGGACGTCGGCGAGATCGACTACGTGATGGCCCGATGACGCGCGGTGCGACTCGCACGGTTGGTGGGTGACACCGCCATCACGCGCATAGCTGTGTGCAAGCCTGCGCCGAACGCCAAATGCGCCGCCAACACATAAGCGTGCCGTCTTAACGGTGTCCGCTGCGGGGGATCGCCGAAGCCGATCAGCGGCATGGCGATCTCATCGCCCATCAACCAGACGGCGGTGCCGAAGAGCGTGCCGTGGCCGGACTGTACGAGCGGTCGCATGCGGGTCGTCGACAGCGCGCCGTAGACCATCCCGGCCGCGGCGCCGAAGGCGAAGTGGAACACGGTGCCCAAGGGGCGGCGCGTGTGGGTTGGCAACCGAGAACCCGTGACGATTTGCCCCAATTTGTCGGCGGCCCGCTCGCTTTCGGCGCGTTCGTGATGATGCGAGCGCGGTTCCCCCTGTGGCCACTGCCCTTTGCCCACGCCCGCGTTGGCCAACCGCCTGCGGGCCTCGTGTTTATCGGCCGGCTTCTGCGCCATCGCCAACGCCGCCCGCGACCAGCTGGCCATGAACGCCACCATCACCGCAGTGCCCACTAATCCACCGACCGCGCCCGTGAAGGCCGCCCGGGATGTGCTCGTTTCACCGATGGTAATTCGCTGGATTCGCATCAACATCCAATATTACCGGCCCCCAGTGCGGTCGTCGGCTGTGAAAATCGTCCGCACGGCGGCAATCGTGCCGAGCGCGACCACTGGGATCGACCTTATCGCCGATAAGTTCCGCTTTACCGCCCTGTCCGTCCACTTCACGTCTCCTAAACAGTTGGTTTCGCCCGCGCCGCCGTGTCGGGCCGACATGTACCGACACGACACGGGACCGGAAACGTGTCGATACGACTCTCCCCGACACGCCGGAGAAAGAAATTCGTGTCGATACGCCGTTCCCCGACACGTCAACAAAGAGAAAGAGTGTCGGTACGCCGCTCCCCGACACGACGGCGCCGTGAAAGAGTGTCGGTACGCCGCTCCCCGACACGTCAGCGCGGAGAAAGCGTGTCGATACGCCGCTCCCCGACACGTTTTCTTCGAGATCGTGTTGAATATTATCGGCGGCGACTGAACGTCTTGCTCGCCCGATCGCTTCGTACGGCAGGATTAGCACACGCACGGCGGCGCCGTCCAGATGTTCGTCCTTGGAACCGTGCTACCTCAGAGGGTGTTCATTAATACGGTCGCGTTCGCCTTCACCGTGGCCTGGGCGTCTCGCTTATGCGTGTGTCAGGTCAGCTGATCTGGTTGGTTTTCGAGGCGCGATCGGCGCAACAAGCCCAAACAATCGCTTTCGTTCCAATCCGGCGGCATGGGCGAGACGCCCATGCCACGTCCGCAGCGCACCCATCGGACTTAATAAACACGTTCTCAGGCAGCGAGTCATCCCGAGGGGAGCGGTATCCGCTTGAAGGACCTCAAATGACCGACGACGGTCCTCGACCGTAACGATCCCTCGGGTCGCTGCCGCTCCCGCTCGGGATGACACAGTTGCGCCGAGACGCGACACCTGAAGTTGAACCGCCCTAACGAAAACTTCCATCTCGAGCGGAACGCGCGTCTCCGTAGCGTGGCACGGGTTTTCAACCCGTGTTTCCTTCTTGGGGAACACGGGTTGAAAACCCGTGCCACGAAATGCCACCGCTACGATGTTTTGCAATCCGCTCGAAGCGGAGACAACGCCGATGACGCCGAGACGGCGAAGTCAGGAACGAAGCAACGGGATAGCGGACGGTGGGCGTTTCGTTTCCTGGCGCTTTTGGCGATTCCGTTTGCTCGTCGGACGTTCGTAACACGTTTTAGGTTCGGTCTGAGAAAGTTCTTCGTGTTCTCAGACAGAACCTAGTGAACCACGCGTTCGCCCTTCGGATCGCGGGTCATCAGTTCGGTGAGCGCAGCGATCACGTCCTTGTCTTCGAACAGCACCGAGTAAAGCGTTTCGGTGATCGGCATCTCCACGTTGTACTGCCGCGCGAGCATGCGGACCGACTTGGTCGTGGGCACGCCCTCGGCGACGCTGTCCATCTTCGCCAGCACGTCGGCGAGCTTGCGGCCCTTGCCGATCTGTTCGCCCACGGTGCGGTTGCGGCCCTCGGGGCTTACGCAGGTGGTGATGAGGTCGCCCAGGCCGGCCAGGCCGCCGAAGGTTTCCTCGCGGGCGCCCATGGCCACGCCGAGGCGGGTGATTTCAACCAAGCCGCGCGTCACCAGCGCGGCCTTGGCGTTGTTGCCCGCTGCCAGGCCGTCCAGAATGCCCGCGGCGATCGCGATCACGTTCTTCGTCGCGCCGGCCAATTCCACGCCGACCACGTCGCTGTTGGTGTAGACGCGGAACCACTGCGTCGCGAAGGCATTCTGCACGCGCTGCGCGACGCCGAGATCGTCGCACGCCGCCACCGCGGTGGCCGGCAGGTACTTGGCGATCTCACCGGCGATGTTCGGGCCCGACAGCGCGACCAGCGAACGCTTCGCGGGCGTAGCCGATTCACCCAATGCGTCGGCGATGATCTGCGTGGGGCGCAGCAGCGTTTCGTTCTCGATGCCCTTGGCGACGCTGACGACGGGCATGCCCGCCGGCACGTGTGGCCGCAGGCGGCGCCAGACGCCCCCCATGTACTGCGTGGGGATGGCCGACAGGATCATGGTGGCGCCGTTGAACGCGTCGGCATCGTTGGCGGTCAACCGCACGTTCGCCGGCACGCTCACGCCCGGCAACAGCCGGCGGTTCTCGCGGTCCTGCATGAGGCGCTCGATCGATTCCTCGAACGCCCCCCACATCGTCACCGAGTGCCCGCCCTGCGTAAGCAGGATCGAGCAAACCGTCGCCATCGCGCCATCGCCGAGAATCGTTACGTGTTCCGCCATCGTGGTGCGAGTTTTACAGGAGCGGCGCGCTTCTGTCACATCGGTGAGTCCCGTCGTCGTCGCGTAACGGTGGCGGATCGATTACGTTACCCCCGTGAGCAACGAACGCATCAACGTCGTCGTCGTCGGTTACGGATTTGCCGGCCGATCGTTTCACACGTACCTCGTCGGCCTCGAACCGCGGTTGCGCCTGCATGGCGTCTGCGCGCGCGATGCTGAGAAACGCGCTAAAGCGGCCACCGAGCGAGGTTGCAAGACCTACGAGACCGTTGAGGCGGTGCTGGCAGACCCGCAGGTCGATCTGGTGGTATTAGCGACGCCGCACGACACGCACGCGCCGCTGGCGATCGCGGCGCTACAGGCGGGCAAGCATGTGGTGACGGACAAGGTGATGTGCCTGAACAGCGTCGAGTGCAACGCGATGATTAGCGCTGCCGACCAGGCGGGGAAGCTGCTAACCGTGTTTCACAACCGGCGGTGGGATGGCGATTTCCTGACCGTGCAGAAACTGATGGCCGATGGGCAGATGGGCGACGTTCGCTGGATCGAAATGTCGTGGCAACGTTACGGGGTTTGGGGTGGCTGGCGGGCGACGCTGGAGAAAGGGGGTGGCCGTACGTACGACCTGGGCGCACACATGCTCGATCAGGCGCTGCTGCTGTTCCCTGAGGAAGTCGAATCGGTCTACACGCGCATGCATCGCGACTGGCCCAGCGCACCCACTGAGAGCCACGCCACGATCACCCTCGTTTTCGCGGGCGGGCGCACGATCGTGATCGACGTCGGCAGCATGACCCGCTGGGCCAAGCCGCGATTCCACCTGGTGGGGCCTGACGCGACCTTCATAAAGTACGGTGAGGACCCGCAGGAACCGGCCATGGTCGCCGGCGACATCGACACGGCCCGCGAGCCGGAGGCGAACTTCGGCAAGCTGTATACGGGCCAGACCAAGACCGGCCACGGCGCCACGCCCGTTCCCACGCTGCCCGGTCGATGGCGCAGCTTCTACGAGAACGTCGCCGACGCGCTGGTAGACAACGGCCAACTGACCGTCACGCTGCCGCAGATGCGCCGCCTGATGAACGTAGTCGATGCGGTGTTCGAATCGGCGAGGACCGGCGCGGCGGTGCAGTTGAAGCAGAAATAGGACGCTTCGGCCACGAATAGGCACAAACATTCACGAATGAGAGACAAAGCGACCGGCCTTTTCTTCTATTCGTGACCCTTCGTGGGCGATCCCTATTCTACTTTTTCGCTTCTTCCCCAAACGCCTTGGCGATCTGATCGCTGTACTTCTTGGCCAGATCGAGGTTTTCCTGCGGGATGCCCTGCTTCATCTGATCCAGGATTTCCTTGTTCATCGCCTCCATCGGCGCCAGGTCGGCCAGGGACTGCTCGTGGCGGGCGATCTCGGCCTTGGTGCTTTCGATATCGCGCTCGTGGCGTTCCTTCAGCGCCGCCTGCTCGTCTTCATCTAAAACCAGCGTAGGATCGGCGACCTGCTTCCCAAGCTTCTCGGCCTTCGTGCGAGCCGTGGCGGCGGCCTGCTTGGCCTCGGCCTCACGGTCGCGTGATTCCTTCGCGCGCTCGCGGCTGGTTTCCATCTGCGCCTTCTGCTCGTCGATGTACGACGCGCGATCCTCGGCGGCCACGTCGGCCGGTGGGTTCTTCATTTGCCGCTCGTACGTCGCGGCCTCGGTGTCGTAATCCTTGGCTTCGGCGCTGGCGCGCTCGGCCTGCTCGTCGTACCCCTTCACTTCCTCCTGCGCGTTGTTCTGCTGGTTCTTCAGATCGTCGACCACGCTCTGCCGCTCATCGTCCGCCACGGCACGCCGGCCGGACTTCAGCGCGGCCTCCTGCTCCGCCAACTTCTGTTTCGCCGCAGCAATCCGGTCGGCGATCTGCTGCTTCTGCTTGTTCAGATCTTCCGAGGCCGACGTGAGCATGCCCTGCACGATCCAGCTTTGCGTCGCCTGCTCATGCACCCACGTCCACTCATCCTCGGTCAGGTTGTGCTTGGCCAGGATTTCGTTCCACTTGTCGCCCGTCTGCGAAGCGATCGCCATCGCTCCGAGCCCGGAGGCGTTCTCCAGCCGCTTGCCCGCCGTGGTCCACAGTTCGCGCAGGTCCTGCATTGTGGCGACGTAGCTCTGCATCTGCTTTTCGCTCAGCTTCTTGTCGTCCGGTGGGCTCCACTGGGCAAGCGACACCGATGCCGACAGGAACAACGTCATTGCGACCGTTGCGCTCGCACGCTTCAACTTCGTCTTAAACATCTTGAATCCAACTCCTTAAACCGATTTGTTTCACCGCCGCGATCGGGGTGCGGTAATAAGATACCGAACCGGACTGAAGGTTAGCAAAATGCGTGAGTTTCAAAGTTGCAATGCCGTCCGGGTATAGCCGTGACCTTGCCTGTGTATCGCCCTGCGCCAATAATCTGTCTTGGCAAGGAAGGTTTTCGGTATGTCGTGGATTGAAAACAGGTTCGAAGAAGGCGTGATCGTCACCAGCTTGGATTTCTTTATCAACTGGGGCCGCAAGAACTCGCTGTGGCCGATGACGTTCGGGTTGGCGTGCTGCGCGATTGAAATGATGGCGGTTGGGGCGTCGCGCTTCGACCTGGACCGTTTCGGCGCCGGGGCGTTCCGCGCCACGCCACGGCAGGCGGACCTGATGATCGTCAGCGGCACGGTGAACTACAAGATGGCCAGCCGTGTGCAGCGGCTGTACAACCAGATGGCGGATCCCAAGTATGTCATCGCGATGGGCGCCTGCACGGTGGGTGGTGGGCCGTACTTCAAGTATGGGTACAACGTGGTGAAAGGCGTGGACTTGGTGATCCCGGTGGACGTCTACGTGCCCGGATGCCCGCCGCGCCCCGAAGCGTTGATGGAGGGGATCATGCGGCTTCAGGATAAGATCGCGCGGAAGTCGATCGCGGCCCATCGCGCGCCGCAGGCCGCGCCGGAAGAACGGAACGTGCCGCAAATTCCGGCGCTTGTCAGCACGTAAACATTGCGATGCGGATGGCCGTTGTCGTGGCGGCAAATTGACACGCCTGCCGGTGCGCGTATGCGATCGGTCCGCAATTTCTCTATCGCCAATCGTGCGCGCAGTCGCTACAGGTCCACTGCCGCGTGAGGAACGGGATCGGGAAGCCCAGCAGCAAGATGGATAGCGCGGCCGAGCGGCGCGTCATGAAACGCCGGCGCACGTTCGAAGAACCGCACGCGGGGCATTGCGGGACGTTGGGTGCGTAATCGAGCTGCCCGTCGCCAGCGGCGTCGTCGACTTCATCATCAACATCATCGCGTGCGATCAGCTTCGAGCGCGCGGGCGTCGTCCGTAGAAAGGCGATGGCCTGCTCCGCGTCGCGCGCGTCGACTACAAGGCTGAAACGCTCGAAGAAATCAGCCGCGTCGCCGACGGGTGCGTCGGCTCGCACGTGAACCTGGATGCCGCGTCCTTCCAATGCGGTCGCGGCGAGTTGTGCCTCGCCGCCATCCTGGAACATCGCGATGGGCGTCGGTTGCGGTTCAGAACTGTACGGCAGCACGTCGGCGCCCCCGGCCAGTGGGCCCGGCCGCTCGAGCGCCTGTCGCGCACGGTCCGAATCCGCGGCCGGCACCTGAACCTTGATGCCGCCGACCGCGTTGGCGTACAGCCACTGAGTCGCGACGAGGTTCTCGTCGAGCAGCAAGCAGTCGATCCCCTCCGATTCCAGTTTGATGCGGGCCATCTGCGCGTCGGTGGGTTCCCAGAACGTCGCGACCGTAACCCAATCTCGGTCATCACCGAAATGGTCGTCCTCATCCTCCGTCGGTGGTTCGTCCGGCGGCGATGGCACCGAAGCACGCGCAGGACGGTCAACGGGATCGGCGAAAGCCAGCGGCATCGCTAGATGCTACTGCCAAACGACACAAGGCGGTACCTGCGAATGGCAGGCACCGCCTTGGATCTCTGATCGAAACTGGCCGCGACCGGACGACGAGCGGTTACCGCTCGTCCTGGTAGGCGTAGTAGGTTTTGATGTTTCGGCCGTAGTACCCGCCGCCTTGAGCGCGAACGGCGTTCAGGATCACGCCCAAGTGCTCCGCCTTCAGTTGGCGAAGGGTATCGCGCATTCGCAACAGCAATCCGCGGCTGTTGCTACGGGCCCGTGCGACCGTAACGACACCGTCGACACGCGGGGCGAGCGCGATCGCCTCCGACACGACCATGATCGACCCGCTGTCAAAGATCACGTGGTCGTACTCTTCGAGCGTGCGCTCGATGAAGTCGACGAGCAGCTGGCTTTCGAGCATTTCGGTCGCGTTGCCGGGCTTGCCGCCACTGGTCAGCACCGACAGGTTCGGCACCGCGGTCGGGCGCACGCATTCGTCGAATGCGTTGATGTCCTGCAGAACGTCCGTGAAGCCACGAGCGTTGTCCACCTCGAAGATCTTGTGCAGTGACGGCCGGCGGAAGTCGGCGTCGACGATCAGGATGCGCCGGCCGTTGAGCGCAAGACCCGCGGCCAGGTTGCACGCAACTACGGTCTTGCCGTCGTTGGGGCCAGGGCTCGTGATCAGCAGGCTCCGCGTTGTGTCGAGCGACGCCGCGTACTGCAGCCGCGTTCGCACCTGGCGCAACTGGTCGGCCATCATGCTGGTCGGGGCATCGAAGATGACCAGCGGCAGGCGCGAGCCGGCGGCCTGCGGGTCGTCGTCCTCGTGCGGGATCATGCCCAGGAAGTTCAGCTGACCAATGCGGTGGATGTCGCGCGGCGAGCGGACGGTGGTGTCCGACACCTCACGCAGGAACGCGATGCCCGCCGACAACAGCAGACCGATCGCCACCGCGGCGGCAAGCGTCAGCTTCAGCTTGGGGAACGACGGCAGGTCGGGCGTTTCCGGGGGCTGCGCCCACGTCACCTTGGCGGTGTCCTGCGGGTTGGCGGTGACGCTCATCAGTTCGAGCGTGTCGTCGACTTCCTTCTTCTGGTCGCGCAGGAACTTCTCCTCGTCCTGTGCGTTCAGGTAAACCGACAGCGAATTGTTCAACACGCCCAATTCCTGCTTCATCTTGTCGATCTCGTCCGACAGCGTCTTGGCCGACTGTTGATTGGCGGAAAGCTCAGACTGCAACTGTTCGAACGCGGCAACCATCGACTTGTTCAGCTTCTGAGACCGCAACAATTCCAGCTTATCGCGCAGCGCCGTGATGCTGGCCTGCTGAGCGATCGTGCGGGGGTTGTTGGCCGTAGCGGGGTCGACCGGCTGCATCTCCGCCATGTTTAGCGAGCGCTCTAGATCCTGAAGAACGGGGTCGCGATCGATCTCCAGCTGGATCGACGCCGGCACTTCACCGCGGTCGTTCTGCTGCTTCATCGTGCCGAGCTTCGCCTGCAGCAGTTGGCCCTCCATGTTCAGCTCCAGCAGCTGCTGGACCCGGGCCGACATGTTCATTTCCTTCACGCTCAGACGACCGGGCGCGCCCATGCCCTCGATGTTCAGCTGAATCTGCTTCTCGCGCAGCTCGCGCGACAGTTCGTTCAGCCGGCGGTCGTACTGTGACTTGAGGCTGTTCAGCACGGCGCGGCGCTTGGACGTGTCGTCCTGCGACACACGCTGTTGGTTGCGCAGGTGCTGGTCGATCACGTCGCGCACGATGTCGGACGTGTCCTTCGGCTCCGAGTACGACATCGACACCGCGATCAACTTCGACTCGACGATCGGCGAGATCCGCAGCTCATCGGCGAGGTCGCTCTTGGCCCTCTGCACCTGGCCGTCGTACTGCGCGAACCACTTGGTCTTCTTGATCTGCGCTTCGGGGTTCTGGAAGACCTGGCTCAGCAGCGACTCGTGGCGCAACAGCTGAATCTGGCCCTTCTGCTCGTAGGCGATCGTGTTCAGGTCGATGTTCTGCGCCGTGCTTGTTAGCGGGTTGTTCAGCACCGCCGGCTGCACCTGAATGAGGCCGGTCGACGTGTACTTCTTGTGGTACGTGTCCAGGTAACGGTTGGCGAAGTAGCCTCCGATGACCGAGAGGACCATGATGGGGATCGTGATCCAAAGGTTGGCGCGGAAGATGCGCCAGAGGTCGGCCGGTGTAATCACCGGTGCGGGTGGCTGCATCATGGGGGGCATGCCACCGGGCGTGCCCGGCATCGTAATCGCGTTGGGGTTTGGGCGCGGCATGCGCGAGGGCGTGGTTTGCGGCAACGTCGTCATTCGCTAGCTCCTGGCGGACGCCACGGTGGGCGTCCCGATTTCAATCTACTAATAGGAGTCGGCCGTTCGGCGCGAGCGCCCTTCCCTAAATCGTCGTACCATCCGTACGACCGGTTAAGCAAACGCGGCTTATCGGACGCAGTACCCGAAAGTTTATCAGGTTCGCCCGCTCAATTCGCCCCGGTGGCACCTACCGGGCCGTCTTTCGCACGCATCATTTCCTTGGCCCGGGCCAGCGAGCTCTCGATGCGAGCCTTCAGCGCCGGGTCGACCGATTGCTTCTTGCTTGCGGCGGCCTCGTAGGCCTCTATCGCCAGCGTCAACTGCCGTTCGGCCTCTTCGGGATACGGGGTGCCCATGCGCAGGTAGCCCTCACCCAGATGATAGTGCGCTTCCATGAACGGGGCACGGTTCACGACTTGCCGCAGCAGGTCGATCCCCTCGTCCACCTTACCCGACAACACGAGGATCCAGCCCTGCGTATCGTAGACCATGGGGTCGAACCGCCCCGCCCGGCGCAGCTGTTCGTAAGCACGGCTGCTGTAACCGAGCGCTCGCTCGGGTTGCGGTGGCGTGACCGACTCGGCGAGCAGGCAGGCGATGTTGTTCAACGCCGCCATGTCATCCGGGGTCTTCTGAAGCAGCTTGTCGTAAGCCTCCTGTGCCTTGTTCGGCTCGGTCGGTTGGGCCGACAGGTAGAACGCGCCGGCGAAGCGCAGCAACTGGATCTGCTCTGGATTGGAGGCACCGTCATACTGCGCCATTGCCGACTCGAGCGTCGTGCGGGCATTGGCGTAGTCCTTCTGGTTCAAATACAGCGACGCGGCCAACAGCTTCCAGCGCACGCCTTGATCCAGGCGCGGCTGCAGTTGCTCCATTGCCTCGATGACGCCGATCTGATCGGCCCAGGTGGTGATGACGGCGCTGGCGGCCTCGTCGCTCTTGGCGGCGTCGGCGGAACGCAGCGCGGCGGTGAGGTCGGCGACCGCGCCGGCGCGGTCGTTCAACGCCTTCTTCGCGATGGCCTTGTACTGGTGCGCCCACCACACGTCGGCGGTCGCCAGCACCTTGTCGGCCTCGGCAATCGCGGCCTTCTGGTTGCGACCGCGAATGAGCAGGTTGATGTAAGCGCTCGTCAGGTTCGCGTTGTTTGGCGCCGCGGCGAGCGCTGATTTCATCCGGCTGGCGGCCTTGTCGAAATCGCCTCGGGCGGCATAGGCGTTCGCCTCGGCGTTGAGCCACTCCGGATCGGCCTGCAACGGCGCCAGGGTGCTCGCCTCTCGCAGCAGCCCGTCGACCTCCTGTGTCATGTTGCTGCTGACGTACAGGTCCAGCAACCGAAGGCGCAGCGGCTTGTTCGATGGCGTCAGGTGCACGCCACCGCTCAACACGCGGATCGCCTGGCTCGAATCGTTACGCATGCGGTAAGCGTCCGCCAGCGCCACGCGAACGTCGACGTTCCGCGGGGCGGCATCGCTGACGGCAGACAGATCGTTGATCGCCGCATCTGGGTCGGGGCTGGGCTGCCGCATGCGAACGAGCCCGCGCACGTAGAGCGCCATCTGGTTCTTCGCGTCGCGCTTCAACACGGTCTCAACCTGCTTCAGCGCGTCGTCGTACCGCGATTGGTCCAGGTAGGTGCTGGCGAGCAGCGCCTGCATCTCGACGGAGTCCGGCTCAAGCGTGAGCGAGGCCTTCACGGCCTCCTCGGCCTCCTTGAACCGACCGGCGGCCGAGAGGATGTTGATGAGCTGACGGCGCACCTGTTCGTTCGGGTCGCTCGCCGGCAGCAGTTCGATCGCGCCGTTCACCTTGCCACGATTGGCCAGGAATGCCGCGGCCCGCTGCCGCACTTCGACGGCGTTGTTGCTGCGCTTCAGCGCGACGTTGTGCGCATCCTCGGCCTCGTCCAGCCGGTTGGTGCGCGCGTACAGCTCGGCCAGCATCAGCTGCGGGTCGGCCTTGTCCTTCCACTCTTCACGGGCGGCGAACGCGTTGAGCACCTTCTCGGCGGTAGCGACGTCGTTCATCGACATCGCCACGTCCGCCTTCAGCGCCACCAGCGACCGCTCGGCCGGCCACTTGGCGACTGCCTTGGTCAGTAGCTCGCTGGCCTTGGCCAGGTTGGCCTCGCTCTCCTTCTTCCCATCGACGCGCGACGCATTGAACTGCGCCGCCCGCACGTACGCGCCGGCCAGCGACTGCCAGTTTGCCATCGTCTCCGGGTCGTCCTTCAGGATCTGCTCGCGCGCCGGCAGCACCGTCAATGGATTGCCGTAGTTCTGCTGATGCGCCAGCTCCGCCTCGCGAACGGCAGCATCATTGGGGAAAGTCCGGCGAGCCCGCGCAATGTAGCGCTCGGCTTCGTCGGGCTTGGAGACCTGGTAATAGCAGTCGATCAGGCCCTTGAACGCGTCCAGATTGTTGTTCTGTCGTTCTAGCGCGCGGGTGTATTTGTCGATCGCCTGCGCGTGCTTGCCGGCGGCCTGCTGCGCTTGGCCGTGGCAGATCCAGCTCTGCGCGAAGTTCGGCATCTTCGTCGTCAGTTCGAGCCCGATCGACTCGGCCTCGGCGACCTTGCCCTGCGCCATCGCCAGACGGAAGCGGTAGACGAGCCCGTCGGCCGAGTCGCGATTGGCCTTCACGAGCGTCGGCACTTCCTTGGCGGCCTCGTCGAACTTACGCTGCGAGAGCAGGATCTGGAACTTGATGTCGGCGACGTCGGGGCTGCCCGGCTTTGCCTGCTCGGCCTCAGCGAGGTGTTTGAGGGACTGGTCGAGGTTGCCCTGGCTGCGCTCCAGTTCAGCCAGCTGTAGCGCACGCGTGTAGGGGTCCGTGACCTGATTCGCCCGCTCGGTGGCGCGCTTGATCACCTCTTCGCGCGACTCGCCACTCAGGCGCAACTTCAGCATCTGCAGGACCTGGTTTTCAGGTTCCGTCGCCAAGCCAGCTTCAACCGCGGCGATCGCCTTGTCCTTCTGATCGGTAGCGCCGTAGAGCTGCGCGAGGTTCACCGCGACGTCGACGTCGCCGGGGAAGGCCTTGGCGGCGGCTTCGAGCACGGTGATCGCCTGCGCGCGGTCGCCCAGCGCCAGCGCGGCCTGCGCCTTGGCGCGGTGGTCTTCGCGCGTCGTCTGCGGCATCTTCGCGAACAGCGCCAGCGCCTGGTCGCGCTTGCCCTGGAGCAGGTGGACCTGGAAGCGCATCCGGGCCAGTTCCGGCGCATCGGGCGCCATGCGCTCCAGCACGTCCAGCTGCGCGCTTGCCTCTTCGGCCTGTTGGTCGGCCAGATAGAGCTGGGCGAGTTGCAGGCGGGCAGGCCCGAAGTCCACGATCTGCAGGAACGTCGCCTTGGCCTCACCGGTCTGCTTCAGCGCGCTGTAGGCACGGCCGAGTTGGAAGAGCAGGTCGTAGTCCTTGTTGCCCGAGGCGGGATTCACGAGGCTCAGGGCCCGGTTCAGCGTAGCAACAGCTTCGACGTACTGCCCCTGCAGGACCTGGAACTTGCCCTTCGTGCGTAGCACGCGAAAGTCCTCACCGTTCTTCTCGGCGAGCGCGGCCAGGCTGGCGTCGATCTCGCTCTTCAGGCGGGCGCGCTCCTTGGCGTCGGTCGTCTCGCCGAACGCCATCACGCGCAGGTTCGCCGCGGTGAGGTCCATGTGATTGCGTACCCCGCGCGCCGCCACGCGATCGAAGACCGAGGCGTTGGGGTCGGGTGGCAGCGGCGCGGTCAGCAGCTTGATCGCCTCCTCACGCTTTGCGGGGTCGGCACTAAGCAGTCCAACCAGTGCCAGTTTCGGTTCGTGCTCGTAAGGCACCTGTGCAATCAGCTCACGCAACACCTGTTCAGTGCCAGCCTTGTCATTCTCACGCTGGAGCTGACCGGCCCAGGCCATCCGAGTTTCCGTGTAAAGCGGGTCGGTCGGCTTGAGGTCGTTCTGCGCTTCGGCCAGCAGCGTCTTGGTGAGCGCGCTGTACTTGGTCGACAGTTGCGGGTCAGCCTCGAGCTGGTCGATGACCGCGTAACCCTGCGCCGCGCGCAGCGCCATGGCCGCGTTGTCCTCCTGTCCCTTGATCGACTTGTCCAGGTACGTTGCCAGTGCGTCGAGCTCTTTGCGGGCCGCGGTGGAACGTTCCTCGTCGGAGCGGTTGACGCGCAGCGCATCGCGGGCGCGTTGGCTATAGGCGGCCACCACCCATTGAACGGGATCGGCGTCGGTGGGGTTCTTCTCGGTGGTGGCGATCAGCGCGGCGATCGATACGTCGATATCGGTGCCGTCGATCGGTACGCCGCCCATCCACAAGCGGATCTCGCTCGATTCCTTCGCGACGATTGCGGCGTGATCGTTCGGCTCGATCGCGAGGATCTTCCGCGCCACGTCGGACGTCGCGCGAAGCGCACCAGGGTTCGCCTCGGTGGTGATCTCGGCCTTGTACGAATCCATCAGGCGGCGCAACGCGGGCAGGTATCGGGCGTCGATTTCCAGCGAGGCCTGATAATAGCCACGGCTCTTACCGATCAGCTCGCGCGGGTCGCTCTCCTTCGCTGCCAGCTGCTCGTGTACCTCGCCCAGCAGCACCGGGATCTCAGGGTTCCGCTGCGACAGGTAATATGCCCGGCCCAGCGCGCGCGACGCCTCGTCCCAGTTCTGCTCGGCCATCAGGGTGCGGCCCTGCTGCGTGAACTTCTCGGGGTTGTTGCGCAGCTTCTTCACGACCATGGCGGTCGTGAACGCGCCCACGCTGCCCACCACGACGATGATGGTCAGGATGACAAGGAATCGGGTATTAACTCGGCGTGCCATTTGGTCCTTGTGTCCTTGGTGTTACTAGTTGCTGCTGGCCTGGGCATGCGCCACTTCGACGTTCGCGCTAACGCCGTTGATCGCCGCGGTCTGCTGCTGCCCCTGCTTCATCAGCTCAGGGTAGTTCGGCAGGCGACGCTCGACCTCGGGAAGCGCGACGGTCAGGAAGTCCTTCATGAGCTCGATCGACGCATCGCGGTCGTCCATCGTGGTCATCACTTCGACCTTCGCGAAGTAGGTCTCGCGCTGTGACAGGTTCTGCATGTGAAAGCGCACCCGCATCGGGTGGCTTTCGTAGTTCCCCTGTGTCTGGAAAAAATACGCGACATTACGGCGGAATAGGCGCTTGCCCGACTGATCTTCGAAATCGATGAACCGCACGGGCAGCTTCGCGCCGTTCAGGTAAGGGCTGGGCACGTCCCACAGTTGATCGCTCGGATTGACCGGACGGTAGCCGTCAGCGACGTAGCAGACGTCGGGCACGTGCGGCACGGTGTCAACCAGACCGGTGTAGTAGGTGACGGCGATGTTGATCACCGCTTCGGGGCGCAGGCGCTGAAGCTGGTCCAGCAGGTACCGCCGCTGCATCGCCGACTTGTCCTGAAACGCTGCCAGTTCGGCTTCGGTCACCTTTCGAGTGTCGACATAGTCGCGGAAGACGTATTGCTTGGTCCCAAGGTTCTCTTCGAGGTCATGCGGCAAGGGCGCATCCAGCGACACCATCTGCCAAGGCCCGATACGCGCGGCCAACCCGTCTTGCGGGTCATTCAAATCGGCCTTGAGCGGGATCGCGACCTTCTTGAAGTGCAGCTGAAACATCTGCGTCGCCGCGTTCAGCCCAATGGCGGCCACGCTCATCACGACGACGGCGACGATGAAGTGCGCGCCCCACCGCTTGCCGCCCGGTTGCGTCGGTTCGGCTGACGGGGCGTCGTGGTCTAATTCGGTTGCTTTGTTCATTTGCCCTCCGCCGCACTGGTAACGGTCTGCCGATCCTGCTGCGCCGGTCGCGCCACATTCGCCGCAGATGCGGTGCGGCCAATCGCCTGGGTGCGGGCGCTCACGACCTTCTTGCGGTTCGCATCTTTGTCCGCTTCTTCGATGAAGAGGTTATCCAGCAACCAGCCGACGCCCATGATGAGGAAGAACGCCGGGGCAAGCATCAGCATGCCGACAAACTGGTGGGCGAAGCCTTCGGACATCTCGCGGCTCCACAGATCCAGGAACCCCTGACCCGCGATGCGTACGACGTTGCAAAATACCGCGATCGGCACCGCTGACAGTGTGATCACGATCTTCTGCCACAGCGGGCGTCCGGACAGGAACCCGACCGCAGCCGCGACCGAGACGAACGTCATGAGCGACCGAAGTCCCGCACACGCCTCGGCAACGTTCAACGTGCGAACGGGGTCACCTAGGCCAAACCCACCGATGAAGATCTTCGTCGCACCGTTGTCGTACGCGTTCACCCCCGCCACCTGCAGCGTGAAGACCGCCACCCGCGCCGCGGCCAACTGGAGTGGCCAGGCGATATGGGCATACAGCAGGTTCGACCACGGGATCGCACACGCCAGGAACGCGATCGGGAACCACGCAATCTTCATCACGCCCCAACCGCAGATAAGCGCCACGACACCGAACAGCGTTACGACGATGCCGAAGTCGCTGATGAAGTCGTTCTTGGCGGGCCAGATGCCGTATTCCCAGATCGCCAGTCCCAGGAACAGAAACACGAGCCCGAACCACGACGGCTTCGACCGCGCGGTCAGCAACTGTGTCCGATTCGTGTAAAGGTAATATAAACCGATCAGCGGAACCGCGATCGCGTGTCCCCAGTTGGGCTCCCCAAAGAACGGATTGGTCTTTAGCCACAACCGGCGGAAGTTGGGCCAGAACGCCATCACGAACAAGATCGCGATAATCCCAGTCTTGATCCAGAACGTGGTGTTGAAGCCTTCCTGGCGCGGGACCGCGGCGTCGCGTCTTGGCGACAGTTCGGCCGACGATGATGTTGCAAGTCCGCTCAGAAGCCCTCCTCCAGTCCGAAACAGGTCTGCCCTCGCTAGACAGCCGCAGTGCCCGGTCCATCGACCCGGTTCTACCGCAAACAGCGTGAAGTGCGCGTGCCCTCAACGACAACAGGTGCAGCCTGACCCCGATATAATCATGGGGAAAAGCAGCACCCGTTGCACTAAAAATTGTTACGTTCCGCCCGACCCAATGTTCGAGGGACGGCGCCGATCAGCCGTCGTTTAATTATCCAACGTCTGACGTTCGTCGGCGTAGTTCCGGTCATAGAGGAAGCCAAACCCGTAAGTTACGCGGAACCCACCTCGGATCGCCGCAAGAAACGGGGCCAGAAAATTCGTACCGACCTGAACCACGTCGTTGGGCTTCAGGAAGATGTCCGGTTGAGCGCCTTCCCAGATCTTGGCCAAGTCCACACGGACGAAGATTTCCTTGTCTTTCCCGATCCGGCGGATCAGATCCGTCCGTTGGGGAATGGCCAATTGATCGAGCATGCCGGCCGACACGACCGCCTGCTTAAGGGTGATGTCGCGGCCGGTCAGGCTGTAGACACCAACCCGGTTCACGTGCCCACCCATGTAGTACTCGCCGACCACCGGCTGCGGGACGATGATCATGTCCTGCGGCTTAATGACGATGTTGTACTTCAGCTCGCCGTTGCGCAGCTGCGGAATCGGGATCCGGATAACCCGAGTATCGGACACTCCGGGGGCCTCATTGAATTCAAAAGCCGGTTCCGTCGTGGCAGCGGCGACGGCAGGCTGGGTTGTTTCGGGAAGCTCAGGGGCGGCATCGATATCACCGCCGGGGATGAGGACCGGCTTACCGTCGATCGTGATGTACCGGCCACCGGTTTCCGTTTCGGGCAGCGTCGCGGGTTGGTTGGAGACGCTCTCGTCGGTCGTCTGCAGGTAGACGGCCCGGAGCGCGAGCCGATCGGTGCCGGCGTCGACCTTCGGTTCCAGCGCGTCGGGCGCAGGACCGGTCGCCGGCGCGGGCTGCACGGTCGGTGGCGCCGTCTCGGCGGCGTCGACCGACTTCTGTCGAATGATGTACAGGTACTCAATGGTCGGCGCGGTCGTATCGCGGGCCAGCACCAGTGCGTCCAGCACGCGGAACTCGGACTGGATGATCGCGTACTGCCCGGGCTGCTGCACTGCGCCCAAGATGCTGAACGCCCGGCCGCGTGCCTCGGCGACCGTGACGGACACTTGGGCGTTCGTGATCAGCGCCGCGGCGCGGTAGGCTTCGACCACGGCCGCTTCCAGCTCGGCCTCGGTCATGCCCAGCGCCCGGATCTGCCCGATGTACGGCAGGCTCGCGTTGCCGCTCTCGCTCACCCGCACCGAACGCACCGTATCCACACCGGCGGCCTGCAGGTCGGAGATCGAGATGTTCACCAGGTCGCCGCGGTCCAGGCGGTAGTCGACCCGATTGGCGATCAAGTCTTCTGGTGTCGGGTCGCCTGCGTTCAGGAACTCGTCGTTGGCCTCTTCCACGCCAGTGTCGAGCGAGGTGAGGATCGGCATCGTCAGGGGCGTGCGCTCCATCCGACCGAGCTCTGAAGGGTCGATGAACGACTTCACCTCGCAGCCCACGCCCATGGCGAGCAACGCCGCGGCGGCGGCGGATTGCAGGGAATACTTCGCGACCAGTCCGTTGGATTTCGAAAGACGGGGCAGACGCAAGACGCGCTCCTTTCAACCGGCCGGGACATCCGAAGCCCCGGCCACCCGAACCCCTCGCGCGACGTGCGCCGCCGGGTGATTCGTACTATCTGATTATCACACCTGGACCCATTCGCCCGCCGGCCGCGCCACACGCACCGCGAACCACCCTTGGGAGGGGCCGCGGTACTTTACGATGCCAATCGGGTATTGCAACACGATGCCCGGACCCGAACGGGGGCCGATTACCGCGCGCCAAATGACGTCCTTTCGGTTTATCGGCCCATTCGCCCGATATATCACAGACAAATTCCGACTATGCTCCCACCGTCCAGATTTGACAGGTTTTCGGACCTTGGAATGGACCGTTGACGAGCCGTCAGGAAAGCGCAAGTCCCGTCGAAACTCGAGGAGCGAGCGTTCAGATCGGGTTCGGGTACCGACTTGCGAGGGGTTGGACCAGTTCCAGTTCGTTGCCGTCGGGGTCTTTGAAGAACGCCAACCGCACCGCCGGGTTGATTTCGGGGAAGAGCTTGGGCTCGATGTGGAACGCGATGCCCTTGCCGGTCAGCTCAGCGTAGGCTGCGTCGATGTCCGGAACTTCGAATGCGAAATGGACCCAACCCTGCCGGGCGCGGTCCATCGGCTCCAGACGTTCGATGATCTCGATGGTCGTCGGGCCGGCATCGACGAAGATGATGTTGCGCCCCGAGAACGAGCCCACCTGCTTCAGGCCGAGCGTCTCGATGTAGAATTTGCAGGTCTGTTCGAAATTGGGCGTGCACAGCGCGACGTGATGCGTACCGGTGATCTTCATTGTGATGCGTTGCTCCTTGTGTCCGAGATAGAATCCCCGCTCCGCCACCTGAAATCAACCGCTGGAGTGTAAGGAGGCGCCCAGTAGTTGCCTATCTTGCTTCGCGGCTTCCTTCGCGCCATCGCGTCTTCGCGCTCTTCCCGAGTCCCAAAAACGAAAGTGGCCGACGCGGACAACGCGTCGGCCATCTCGATTTTCGACTGAAGACGAACAGCGGATCAGACTACCAGGCAAAGTGGGCGAACGCCTTGTTGGCGTCGGCCATGCGGTGGGTCTGCTCGCGGGTGTTGATGGCCTTGCCTTCCTTCTTGTAGGCGGCCATCAGCTCGTCGGCGAGGCGGTCGCTCATCGGGCGGCCACCCTGGTCACGGCAGGCACCGATGATCCAGCGGAACGCCAGCGACTGCTGACGACGGCGGTTCACCTGCATGGGCACCTGGTAGTTGGCACCACCGACGCGCTTGCTGCGCACCTCGACGTAGGGCTTCACGTTGTTGATCGCGCCCTCGAAGATCTCGAGCGGCGGGACTTCCTTCATCTTCTTCGTCACCTGTTCCATCGCATCGTAGAAGATCTTCTGCGCGACGGTCTTCTTGCCGTCCCACATGATGCAGTTGATGAACTTGCTGACGAGCTTGCTGTTAAAGCGGGAATCCGGCTTCAGGATTTCCTCGCTCGCGGTGAACTTTTTATAGGCCATTTTAGATCATTTGCGATTTGCGATTTGCGATATGCGATTGAAGAGCAGCGAACGTTCGTCTGCATTTCAATCGCAAATCGCAAATCGCAAATCGGCAATTCCTTAAACTATCGTAACAACCACCAAATACCGACCGCCATCGCGCCGAGGATGAAGATCCCCATGAAGATGACGTTGCCGTAACCGGACTTTACCTCGTTCACATCCCCCGCCAAGAGGATGAACGTAGTAAGCATCTTTCGTACCCCTTACTTGCCGCGCTTCGCGCCGTACTTGCTACGGCTGCGCTTGCGACCGTCGACGCCCAGCGCGTCGAGCGTGCCGCGGACGATATGGTAACGCACACCGGGCAGGTCGCGCACGCGACCGCCGCGAACCAGCACGATGCTGTGTTCCTGCAGGTTGTGCTCTTCACCGGGAATGTACGCGGTGACTTCCTTGCCGTTGGACAACCGAACGCGGGCGATCTTGCGGAGCGCCGAGTTGGGCTTCTTGGGCGTCATGGTCTTCACCTGAAGGCACACGCCACGCTTCTGCGGCGATGCTTCGAGGTCCTTGACCTTATTGTTACGCGGGAGGGCCCGCCGGGGATTCTTGATGAGCTGGTTAATCGTCGGCATTTCGTTCCTTCAACTCGGTCTTGCCATGCATAGCAAGGGTCCGGAAAATCGAGTCGAACAGTATATAGGCGCATCACCTGCATCGCAAGGGGTGTGCTTTGCAGAATCGAGTGACACCAGATCAGGGGCATCCCCTCCTTCACGGGCCAGCCACTGAAGCGGCTAGCATTTTCGCTGCTCACGTCATTTTAAGCTCCTTATCCGACGGCGGCCCGACCCAGTCACGCTTCCCGCATATGAAAACTTCGGATCGTGTTCTGCTGAAAATCCGGGTACGCCGCCACATCGAGTTCCGCCAGATCGAGGCCGTCGAACTCGTCCGCCTCGCGTACCCGCAAGCGCGTTAATCGCTTCAGCAGCGTGAAGACCACCCAACCCACCGCCGCTGCCCAGATTGCGATCACGATGATCGCGAGCCCGGCTAGCCCGACCATCTTCAGCCGCGCGACCGCGTCGCTTGGGTAGAACAGCCCGGTGGCAATCATGCCAATAATGCCACCGACACCGAAGATCGTCACCCCGGCCGGCGGGTCATCCAGGCGATATTGCGTATCGATCGTCACGGCGCAGTGCGGGACCACCAGTCCCGCGATCAGCCCCACCAGCACGTGGTGGAAGCCGGGCGCGGTGCCCAGCACCGTCACCGCCACCGCGGCCCCTAGCACGCCGGTGAGCACGAGGCCGATGTCCGGCCGACCGAACTTTACCTGCGTCGCGACCGTCGCCGCCACCCCACCGGCCGCGACCGCGAACAGTCCCAGGTCAGGCCGCATCGTCCGCACGCTGTAGAACGCCACCAATCCGATCAAAGCCAACACACTACCCACGACGGCCAGCGGCAGGTTGTGGCCAGGGATCAAACTCGTCGAACCGTCGCGATGGTATTTATTCAACCGCGGCCCGATCGCCCAAATCCCCATCGCGGTAAACGCCGCGCCGGCGATGGGGAACGGATCGACGCCCACCAAGCCAAGGTTGGCTAGCCAGCCGTTGGTCATCCATCGCAACGGCAACGGGACCACGACCGCCCCCAGCGCCACCGCCGCCCACATGCTCGGCCAGAACCCGCAGCGCTCGCTCAGGCCACCGGCCAAGAATCCACTTGCCAGGACGACGCTCGCGAGCGCCACCGCCTGCGGCGCGCCGCCAAACATCGCGTGAACGTTGAAGCCGACGTAGTCGTTTGGTCCGATCGCAATCGCAGCGCCCACGAGCCAGAACGCCAGACCGGCGAAGCACAGGTCCAGCAGCGCACGCCCCGCGGTGGCGGCGGCATGCTTTGAGCGCGTTAAGCCGACGGTGTAGGCCAGCAGCCCGAGCCGCGCCAGCAGCGCCATCACCAGCAGTAACGCTGACACGATCGTGCCTATGTTGATTGCGTCTTTATCCACGGCCACCTTTCTACCGCGCAGCCCGGTCGGTCGCGAGATGCGGGACTTTGCTTATACTTCGTAGCATGATCCGCCGCGATGAAACCGACGGTTACCTGCTGATCACACAGAACGACCACGCGAAGCTCTCCGGGCAACTGGCGGCGTGCGTCGGCAACGAACGGTTCGGCGCCTTGATCGACAACGCCGCTGCGGTGCGCGGCATTACGCTTCACGACTGCGGCTGGCCGGTTCACGATGAAGCCCCGACGATCAACCCGAAGGGGCAACCGACCGACGTATTCGAGTCGCCGCACGACGTCGCGCTGCGCGTCTGGACGGAAAGCGCAGCCCGCGCGACCGCCGAAGGTCCGTATCCCGGCCTGCTGGTCAGCCTGCACGTGCTGCATCTGTCGCTACTGGCCGACGCGCGGAAGCAGGACGTTCACGAGCGGTTCGCGGTGAACAAGTTCCAGCACGCCGAGGTCGAACGGCAGGAGACGCTCCGCCAATCGCTCGGCCTGCGCATCGACCGGCCCCTAATGCACGGCCTGGCCGACCCGCACGCCGATCCGTTGGAGGATGCGCTGCGATATCACTTCCGCTGGCTGCAGACGCTCGACCAGATCAGCCTGGCCCTCTGCTGCACCGCCCCACCCATCTCGCGCACGACCGAGTTACATCCACACGCGGGTGACGATGCGGTCAAGCTATCGCTTGAATGCACTGGCGAGCGTGCGCTGCGCATCGATCCGTGGCCGTTCGACAGGCCGTCGATCGACTTGCAGATCACCGGCCGGCTCGTTCCGCGCGTGCATTACGACGATGCCGCGCAACTGCGGACGGCATACGCGACGGCGGCAGAACGGTCGCTGCACATGCGGCTGCACGGTGGGTAGAATCGCCACATGGTCATCCGCCCCGCCACTGCCGCCGACGTCAACTTCGTCAACGACATCGACGCCACGCTGGAGGCCGCGCATTACCTGCACGTCGACCGGGCGGGTGAAGGCCTCGGTCGCAGCTGGCGATTGGAACCGCGCCCGCTGCGCGAGCGGGCGATTCGATCATATCCACTGAGCGAGGACGCCGCGTTCACGCTGAAGCAAGTCGCCAGTGGCGCCGACGACGGCCTGGCGCTGGTGGCCGAGCACAACGAGCAGCTGGTCGCGCTAATGCTGGCCCAGCCGGATGTCGCCCGTCAGACGCTGCGCCTGATCGACCTGCGCGTCGACTACGACTTCCGCCGACAGGGCCTCGCGACGGCGATGTTGTTCTCGGCCATCAGCCACGCACGGGAAACGCAATTGCGTGCCGTGGCGACCGAGACGCTGACCGACAACCAGCCGGCCGCCGCGATGCTGGTCAAGAGCGGTTTCGAACTGGCGGGCATCGACGACCACCGCAACTCGAACCACGACTTAGTCAAGGAAACCGTGACGCTGTTCTGGTACGCCGCCATGGATTGAGCAATCGCGTTGTACAGGATCTCGCCTACGCCAACGCCTCCTCAAGCGCTTCGGGCTGACCTGGCTCGGCCGTCCTGCGGTCGGGCATGCGAAGGTAGATCGACGCCACCCACGAGGACTCTTGTCCATCTCTATTGCGCTCCTGAAGCGGCGAAAGCGAACGCGAAGCTCGCGAATGGGAGACGCGAAGGACCGCGAAGAAGGCGACGGAGCCTGGCGGCGGCGGTCTGGGTAAGGCGATTCGCGAATCCGTGCACCATTTTGCACCATTGTGCAACATCGGGTGAATGAGACTGGGCAGCTCATGTCCACGGCGTCGGCTATTCAGTTGTCAAAGAACACGCTATCCATCTCTACGCCCGCGCTGCGCGAATGACGTGGAAAGGGCGCAACACCCTTTGGATTTCTTCGCGGCTTGCTTCGTGGCTTCGCGCCTTCGCGTTCTCTTCGTTCATCGGGAGAAGCGGAGAAGAGAGACAGACAAGAAGGTCCGTCCCACAGAATGCACAGACAGAATACGGAGGGAGAGCCGGGGGGAGAGACAGGCAGGAATGCCTGTCCTACAGAAGATGGTTCACGGTGCGAGCGAGCGACGCGGGGGCTACCACGTCACGCGGGCGCGGAGCTCGGCGATGCGGGCTTCGATGGCGGTGGCGAGGTCGTCGAGGCGCTTGAGGATCTTGTCGGTCTCGGCGGTCGGCAGCACGCCGTCGGCCTTTAGTTCGCTGAACTCCACGTGCGCCTTGCGGGCGGCCGAGAGGGCCATCGTGTTGCAGACGATGTTGCCGCAGATCGCGTCGTCGTCGTAACCAATGCCATGCCCGGCGGCGATCTTGGCGCTGGGCGTCAGCGCGTGCTCGCACGCCACCGCGATCCGGTCGTCGTTCACGTCGTTGAACGGCGTCAGCGTCTTGATCACCAGTGACGCCAGCGTGCGGCCCCACCGGTAAGCTGGAATCGCATTCAACGACCGGCGGTCGGCCTCCACCTCGGCCAGCAGTTCCGGATCGTTCGGATCGATCTCGTCCAGGCCAACTTCGTCGCTAGCCCCCTCGCAGTCGGCGGCGTAGCCTGGGCCGCGCTCGTCGCTCGCGCTGCCGTCCGACCAACCCATCTCGCGCGCGATCTTCAGGTCGCGGTGCGGGTCGTCCAGCAGCGTCTCGAACAGCTCGGCATACCGCGCAGCGCGCAAGTCGCTCTCGCGCAAAAACCCGCGCCAGCGATTTTCGTCCCACGGGCGGTCGTCCTCGCGTTGCAGATCGGATTGGCGCTTCTGGGGCATGCGTTGCTTTCCCGTTTGGTGGACCTTCGCTGAACGGCCGCTCGAGCATCTTAACCGGCACGTTCCGGACAGTCGTCGAACGCTGAACAACACGTCCTCAACCCGCGCCCGTTCGTTCGAAGACGACCGAAAAAGACTGGCCTCTGAGGTGGCCAGCCCGCTGCGCGTGCTGAACGGCTCAGGCGCCGGTTGCGACGGGCGCGGTTGCCAAGGCAAGGCGTTTGCCGAACAGAGTCATGTTCTTCGCTTCGACAATCTCGACATCGACCAATTCACCCTTGGTCGTCAGTTCAGCATCGAACACTACGATCTGATCGCCACCGGTTCTACCCACCATCTGAGTCATTTGACGCGATTGGGCCGGCGAACGGCTCGCCCAACCCAACTCGACGTTCGATTTGGGATAAACGGCCTGTTTGCTCACCAGTTTGCTCTCGCCCTCCACCAGCACCTGCACGGTCCGGCCAACCATCTCGGCATTCACCGCGGCGCTCACCTCCCCTTGGGCGGCCAGCAGCTCGGTATTTCTACGCCGCTTCACGTCGTCGGGAATGTCGTCGGCAAAGCGGTCGATCGCGATGGTGCCAGGCCGCGGGCTGTACTTGAAGATAAAGCTGTTCTTGAAGCGCGCCCAACGCAGCAGGTCGACCGTTTGAACGAATTCTTCCTCGGTTTCGGTCGGGAAACCCACGATGAAATCGCTTGCAAGGCAGATGTCGGGCATGAACCCGCGGGCGCGCTCCACGAACTCGCGATACTGGCCGACGGTGTAACCGCGGTTCATCATCTTCAGGACGCGGTCGCTGCCGTGCTGGGCCGGCACGTGCAGGTAGCGGCAGATGCGCTCGCAGTCGCGCATCGCCTGCAGCGCCTCATCGGTGAAGTCGCGCGGGAAGCTCGTCACAAACCGCAATCGCGGCAGATGCGGCACGGCCTCATGGATCATGTACAGCAACTGCCCGAACGTCGTCGTCCGGCCATCGCCATGTTTGAAGTGGTAGTGGTTGATCGTCTGCCCGAGCAGTGTCACCTCGCGCACGCCCACGTCGGCCAGCCGCTTCACTTCATCAATGATATTCTGTGGCGGACGGTGGACTTCCGGCCCACGCGTATAGGGGACGACGCAGTACGTGCAGAACTTGTTGCAGCCACGCGTGATGCGGACGTAAGCCTGACGCACGTCGTCTTCCGATGAGATGCTGCGCGACAGATCGAGCAGCTCAAGATTGTCCTCGGCCGCTTCCAGCGTCGACGACCGGCGCACATTAGCGCCCATCAGCGCCACCTGCTTGTCAGCCGGGCCGCTTGCTTCCGATTCAACCGAGTTCGTCACGACCGCGTTGTGGACCAGGTTTACGAGCTTATCCAGTTCGCCGGGACCGCAGAGCAAATCGACGTGCGGGAACCGCTCGAACAGCCGTGTGCCATCACGCTCGGCCATGCAGCCGATGACGCCGATGACCGTATCGGGCTTGGCCGCCTTGCGTTCCTTCAGCTCGCCTAAGCGGCTCCAGACCTTCTGCTCGGCATGCTCGCGCACGCTGCAGGTGTTGTAGAGGATGACGTCGGCGTCGTCGCGCGACTCGGTCGATACGTATCCCTGTCCGCGCAGCTGCCCCAGGACGAGCTCGCTGTCGAGCACGTTCATCTGGCAACCGAAGGTCTCCATGTACAGCTTCTTTGGCATTTCGCGTGACAGTGTAGCCGATTTCGGGGTGCGGTTCGACAGAATCGCAGGGAAGAACGGTGACCCGAACGTATGGCAGCCGTTGGAACGGCATTGCAGTCGGCACAACCGAATCGTAGAACCATGGCGATGTCGCCAACTGACCGTGTCGTCCTGTTCCTGATCGATGGCCTGCGCGGCGACGCGCTCGGCAAGGTTCACACGCCCCACCTCGATCGCCTGATCGCCCGCGGCGCCAGCACGACCGCGGCCCGGTCGCTCATGCCCAACTGCACGCTGCCGTGCCACACGTCGATCTTCTTCGGTGTGCCACCCGAACGGCACGGCATCGTCACTAACACGTTCACGCCATTCGTTCGACCGGTGCGCGGGTTGATCGAGACGATCACCACGGCCGGAGGCGCGTGCGCGATGTTTCACAACTGGGAGCAGTTGCGCGATCTGTCGCCTCCCGGCCACCTCAAGACGAGCATATTCCACCAGTTGCCGCAGGGCGACCTGTCGGCGGGCGACCGGGCGGTCGCGCAGTCGGCGACCGATTGGCTGGGGAGCAACAGCTGGAACTTCGCGTTCATCTACTTGGGCGCGACGGATGAAGTCGGCCATCGCCATGGCTGGATGAGCGACGAATACCTGGTCGCCTTCGCGATCGCCGACCAATGCATCGGTCAGGTGCTGCCGAGCCTTGGCGAGCAGACGACAGTCATCGTCACCGCCGACCATGGTGGACATGCCCGCACGCACGGCACCGACTGCGATGAGGACATGCTCATCCCCTTCATCATTTCCGGTCCAAATGTGCCCGCAGGCGCGACGGTGAACACCCCCTTCGATCTAGTCGACTTCGCCCCCAGCATCGTTCGTGCGCTCGGCGTTACCCCCGACGCCAACTGGACAGGCCAGCCCGCAACCTATCGCTCGGCAGATACTTAGAATGGCCCCGGCGGCAAGCGGACGCTACAATTCCCCTCGGCACTCACGGGGAGACGCTTTGCTCGCAAAGGTACATGGCTTCATCCTGATCGGCATCGACCACCACCTGTGCGAGGTCGAGGTCGACGTCAGCCAGCGCGGCCTGCAACGCAGCGCCATCGTCGGCCTTGCCCAGACCGCCGTGAAGGAAAGCGCCGAACGCGTGCACCGCGCGATCGTCAACAGCGGCTTCCCCTTCCCCGACCACGCCATCCTGATCAACCTCGCGCCGGCGGATGTGAAGAAGGAAGGCCCCGCGCTCGATCTACCGATGGCGATCGGCCTGCTGCGCGCCGGCAAGAGCATTCAGACCGACGTGCACAAGGAATACCTGATTGCCGGCGAGCTGGCCTTGGACGGCCGAGTTCGCAAGATCAAAGGCGGCCTGTCGATGGCGATGCTGGCTCGCGAGAAGAAGTTCCGCGGCGTCATCCTGCCGGCCGAGAACTGTCGCGAGGCCGCGGTGGTGGACGGCGTCGAGGTCATCCCCGTCCGCACGCTCGCCGACGCCGTCAGCTTCCTGAACGAACTGCTGCTGATCGAACCCTACGAGCTGAACGGCCAGCCGTATCTGGCATCGCAGATCTCCTCCCCGCTGGACTTCGCCGACGTGCGCGGGCAGGAGGCGGTGAAGCGAGCCATCACCGTCGCATCCGCCGGCCACCACAATCTCCTGATGGTTGGGCCGCCTGGAACTGGCAAAACGATGCTCGCCCAGCGCGTCCCCGGTATTCTTCCGCCCCTCACGCGGCAGGAATCGCTGGAGACCACACGTATCTACTCGGCCATGGGCCTGCTGCCGAACGATGTCGCGCTGCTCGACGAGCGCCCCGTGCGCACGCCCCACCACAGCGCGACCGCCCAGGCCCTGATCGGTGGCGGCACGATCCCCCGGCCGGGTGAAGTGTCGATGGCGCATCACGGCATCCTGTTCCTCGACGAGCTACCCGAGTTCCAACGCTACGTGCTCGAAATGCTCCGCCAGCCGTTAGAAGGTGGCGAGGTGACGATCGCCCGCGTGCACGGCAGCATCAAGTTCCCCGCCCGCTTCATGCTCGTGGCCGCCATGAACCCCACCGCCAGTGGATACAAGCCCGACGACACCAAGGCCCGCGACAAGTACCTCGCGCGACTGTCGGGCCCACTGCTGGACCGCATCGACATCCACGTCGAAGTGCCAGCCGTCCCGTATCGTGAATTGACCGGCAAAGCGACCGGCACCACGTCTGCCCAGATGCGTCAGCAGGTCGAACAGGCCCGGGCGCTTCAGGCGCGCCGATTCGACGATGGCGTGCCCAACGCCCGCCTCGACAGCAAGCGCCTGAACAGTGTCGCGGCACTATCCGATTCCTGTCTATTATTGATGAAACAGGCGATGGACGAACTGGGCCTGAGTGCCCGTGCGTACGACAAGGTACGCCGGGTGTCGCGAACGATCGCCGACCTCGAAGGCTCGGAAGCGATCGCGGAGCATCACCTGGCCGAGGCAATTCAGTATCGGTTGCTGGACAGAAAGTTTTGAGCATGCCGGCGCAGGCGACGCCGCATTCGCTCAGAAAAACCGGATTGAGAAGGCTGGATTTTCCCCTCGCCTCGCATCTCGGACCGTCTGCGTGTAAGTTGATTCAACACACGGCAAACCGTACAATGTCCTAACAGATAATGTGAAGGAAATCTGCGTCGGTTGCCGATGACGGAAAGGCGCAGGAGCCGTTACCGGACGTGCCCCCGGCACGCACCATGTCGGCCTTGCCACTTCAGTGGCGGGGTCTTATCGAGGGTTCAGATCCAGCGCCTGCTCCTGCATTGACGCAACGAAGCGTCTTGCTCGGGTCGTAGTTTGATGGACGGTTGAGGAGACACGGATGGCCGCTAAGCGAGTAGGACAGGACGATCAGGATACCGACCTCTTCGGTGGTGACGGCGCCGTGCTCGCCAAGGGTGGTGGTTCAAATGGTAACGGAACCGGCAATGGCTTCGCCGCCCCGCCTGGTGGGGGTGAGGACGGCGCCAGTCTGCAGGACCTCGCGCAAACGCGCTACCTGAATTATGCCCTCTCCGTCATCACCAGCCGTGCCCTGCCCGACGTGCGCGACGGCATGAAGCCCGTCCACCGCCGAATCATTTACACGATGTGGCAGAACGGCCTGCGGGCCGACGTGAAGCATCGCAAGTGCGCTACCGTCGTCGGCGACGTGATGGGCCGGTATCACCCGCACGGGGACTCATCGATCTACGAAGCCCTCGTCCGCATGGCCCAGCCGTTTCAGATGCGCGCGACGCTCGTCGACGGCAGCGGCAACTTCGGCTCGCTCGACGGTGATCCCGCCGCCGCCATGCGCTATACGGAATGCCGCCTTACCCCGATCGCCGCCGAGACGATCTCCGAGATCGGCCAGGGCACCGTCCACTTTCGCCCGAACTACGATGGCACGCGCGAAGAGCCTGTCGTCCTGCCCAGCCGTATGCCCAACCTGCTGGTGAACGGCAGTACCGGCATCGCCGTCGGCATGGCGACCAACATCCCGCCGCACAATTTGGGCGAGGTCTGCAACGCGCTGCTCAAGCTGCTGGACGATCCCGAGATCCAGGAATACCGCCTCGTCGGCAACGACGCCGTGCGCGGGCCCGACTTCCCCACCGGCGCGCAGGTCCTCAACACGAAGCAGGAACTGCTTGAGCTGTACAAGACCGGCCAAGGCGCCGTCCGCATGCGCGGCACCTGGGAGATGGGCACCGCAACCCGCGCCGCCCAAATCGTCTTCATCACCAGCATTCCCTACGGCGTCAACAAAGCCGAACTGGTCGAAGCGATCGCGCAGGTCGTCATCAACCGGAAGATGCCGCTCATCATCGACGTGCGCGACGTCAGCACCGACGACGTGCGCATCGAACTGCAACTGAAGAAGGACGCCGAGGCCGACAAGGTCATGGCCTACCTCTTCAAGCACACGCTGCTGCAGACGAACTTCAACGTCAACCTGACCTGCCTCATCCCGACCGAAAACCCCGACGTCTGTCGCCCCGAGCGCCTCGGCTTAAAGGCGATCCTCTGGCACTTCCTGCACTTCCGCCTGGAAGTCGTCACCAAGCGCCTCACGCACGAGCTGGCGCAGCTGCTGAAGCGCATCCACACGCTCGAAGGCTTCGCGTTCGCGTTCGACATCCTGGACGACCTCATCAAGATCATCCGCGCCAGCGACGGCAAGGCCGACGCCGCCGCGAAGATCTTGAAGAAGTACGGCGTCGCCCCGCACGGCCCGCGCACGCCGAAGGATGACGGCCTCGATCCCGATCAGGTCGACGACATCCTCGAACTGAAGCTCTATCGCCTGGCCCGCCTGGAAATCAATTTGATCCGCGAGGAGCTGGCCGAGCGCAACAAGCGCGCCAAGGAAATCCGCCGCCTGCTGGCCGAGGAATCCGGCGCCGGCCGCTGGGCGATCGTGCGCAGCGAGATCGAGGAGCTGGCCCGCACCTACGGCAAGGAAGCGAAGAACAAGCGTCGCACGCTCATCGAGGCCGCCGAGAACGAGGTCGAATACTCCGCCGAGGATTTCATCGTCGCCGAGGACAACCACATCCTCGTCACCGCCGACGGCTGGGTGAAGCGCCAGAAGGAGATCAACCCCGAGACCACGCGCCTACGCGAGGGCGACCGCATCCTCGCCCTCGTCGCCGGCAGCACGCGCGCCACCGCGGTCTTCTTCAGCAACTTCGGCACCGCCTACAGCGCGCGCATCATCGACATCCCCGCCACCACCGGCTACGGCGAACCGATCCAGAAGCTGTTCAAATTAAAGGATGGCGAAAAGATCATCGCCGCGATTTCGACCGACGACCGCGTCCTGCCCACCAAGGCCACCGCGATCGACGAGAAGAAACCTGACGCCGCCCCCAAGCTGCACGGCCTGGCCATCACCAGCGACGGCTACGCCCTCCGCTTCGGTCTCGACGCCTTCCGCGACGTCTCCACCAAGTCCGGCCGCCGCTTCGCCCGCCCGGTCGAAGGCGCGCAGGTCACGTTCGCCAACGTCATCACCGGTAAGGAAACCGTCATCGCCGCCAGCCAGGTCCGCCGCGTGATGGTCTGCCGCGCCGACGAGATCAACTTCCTCTCCGGCGCCGGCAAGGGCGTGCTCCTGATCAAACTCGAAAAGGGCGACCGCCTCCTAGCCGCCATCACCGCCACCGACGACCGCGACACGCTCACCGTCAAAACCAGCATGGGCGGCGAGCAACGCCTCAACACCGGCCGCTACAAAATCACCGGCCGCGGTGGCAAGGGCCACGAGTTTGTCAGCCGTGGGCAGATCGTGGAAGTGATGCACGAACCCATCGCCGCCCCACAGGCGCTGTGATCGAAAGACCGCACCTCAGGCAGCCGTGGAGGAACGCTTCCAGTCTAGTGGAACATCGACCGCGGCCCAGAACGATGCGTCGGCGAAGTCCGGATCGGCCTTCAACCGCTCGATGTCCTCGCTTGGCTCCGGCAGTTCGACCCCGTCGTCGAGCATCCCTTCGAGGTGCAGCTGGATCGCTTCCTTGGCCATGCGCAGCGCCTCCCCAGGCGTATCGCCGGCCGTGATGCAACCAGGCAGGTCCGGCACGGAAACGCCGTAGCTGCTTTCGGGATCTTTATGAATCGCGACGAGAAAAGTCATAAGCGCTCCCAACCGGCCTGCTTCATGATACTGCGCAGCGTGCCGATCGTCAGGTCTTTTTTGGGATGCACCACGGTGACGCGACGCCCCGCCTTGGCCGGATGAACAAACTGATGGTGACTACCCGAGATGCGGGCCAGCACCCACCCTTCTCGCTCAAGCCGCTGAATCACGCGCCGGCTTTCCATGACGTCGAAGTCTAACGACGGCCGCGCTCCACGCAATCACGCCGCGAGCATCTTGCTCGGCTCGACCATCTCGCCCCGCCCCTCAATCGCCCGCGTTACATCGTACTTCCCACCCACCGCCGGCTCGTACTGTCCGCTGTTCACCTGCTCCAGCCACCGGTCGCGCAGCTCCCTCGCCGCCGTCGCCAGCTGCGGGTCGCACACGCGCTTCACCTTTGTCGCCTTCGGCTTGGCCGCCTTCGTCGGCTGGTGCTCCGGCAACGGCTCGCCCTGCTTTGGAATGTCGAACATCAACCCGTTCCGCTTCACCGGCACCGGCGGCTCCATGACGTTCGCCCTCTTCGACCGTGACGAGCCGGACGCGTCAGCGACGCATTTCTTCCGATTCACCTGTCCGGTCGCTAGCGCTCGCGGCTCGTTGGCCTCCGGATACACCATCGGCTTCGCGTCGCTCCAATGCGTGCCCGGCGGAATCGGCAACACCACCCGATCCTCGCGAATGCTCCCGCCGTTCGTCTTGCTCGGAAACCACCACGGCGTCGTCGCATCGCCTTGCCGTATCCGCTTCTGCCAGAAGATATGCACCCGCGCCTTCTTCTCACTACCCGCCCGAAACGCCAACGGCACGAACCCCATGCTCTCCCAGAACCGGTTCGCCTCGATATCCTGCGCGCACCAGCAGCAATACAGCTTGCACCCGTACGCGCTCCGCTCAAACTGCGCCTTCAACAACGCCGCCGCCACAAACGACCGCCGGTATTCCTTCGCCACGTTGATCTGATAGATGATCCCCACGTCGTCATGCTTGAAGTACTGGTCGCACCCGATCAGATAGCCGACGCGCGTCCCCGTCACCAACGAGCCGGACGCGTGAGCGACGGACTCCGATGCACCGGACGCGTGAGCGACGGACTCCGATGCACCGGACGCGTGAGCGACGGGTTCCGATGCACCGGTGCGGGCCCTGCGAATTGCCAGAGCGACGGATCGGTCGGGTAGTCTTCACCCACATAGGTGTAGACCAGGGCCGATACGATTCCCGACAACCTCGAGGTCTTCTCGCCGGTCACGCTGTCGTGAATGCTCACGACGACCGTGCGGTTCGACGCCGACACGAACCCGACCATGGGCCGCTGCGTCGGCCGACCGTGCCGCGTGTTCGGCTTGCGGGCCCGAATGTTCAGGTCGAGCTTGAGCGCCTCCGACACACTCGGCCGAACGGCAATGGCCATGCCCAGGTTGTACGCGAAGTCTCTGGCCAAATTTCGGGCCTGATTCTTCACGAACACCAGGGACTGGCTCCGGGTCGTCGGGTCGCAGGCCAGCAGGGCCGACTCGTAGCTGGCGACAAGCGTCGCCAGATCGGCTGCCTCTGCTACCGTGACCTCGTACGATCCGGTCGATGCGCTGATTTTCCCGCTGTAGCTCTTCAAAGCCGCCAGCAGGTCCCCATCGCGCGTGGGGAAGGTGAGCGTCATCTGCATGACACCTCCTATGCTAAAGCTTACGGGCTCTCGCCTCCCGGCCCCTCGCCGGCCCACCGACCCGTGTTACCCTCATATTCGGAACACCCGATCGACCGCTTTACCAGAATTAGCGCAAAAATCGGAATGACCACCAAACGTAGAACCAAATCACATGGAACGCCGCTCCGCACCCATCTTTCGCAGTTTCGACGATCGATCGACAAACGCCCCGCCTCAGACACGCCTGGCCACACAACATCCTGAGAGGACGTCCATCATGGCGGCGACCGCGCCGGCCGTGGCATGGGCATCCTGCCCATGGCGTCGCTGCGCCGACGCGTCGGGACGGTACGCCATCCGAATCAGCCATCGCGCCAGCGAAGGAACGACCCAACGGTCCGAAGAGCAGATCGCTTGCGCTCGTTAGAGCAGGGGACACTTTCGCGCAGCGAGTGCCCTCTGGGTGCCACGGTTTGGTACTCCAAGCCGTGCCTGCCGCAGGCCCGAGACACGGCTTGCAGTACCAAACCGTGGCACCCGAACGCTACGGCAAGGTGCGCCCTGCTCTAGCTCGAACAGCGTACCGCCCGACACCGCGCCCAGCCGCGGCCCTCAGCCCCGCCATCGCCACCATTACCGGCCGCGCCGCCCTGTCCCCCCGCAGCCACCCCACCCCGCGCCCCACCACAGGGGCCACGTCGGCTCACCGGCGAACGTCCGAATAACCCTTTTAATTTCAGATTGCGCCGCGTAATTTGAGATTATGGCTCTCAATTTCAAATTACGACCTTCGATTTCAAATTGCGCCGCTCAATTTGAAATTGGAGCTCTCAATTTCAAATTGCGCCGCATAATTTGAAATTGCGCCTCTCAATTTCAAATTACGACCCTCAATTTGAAATTCAGACCTTCAATTTGAAATTGAAGCCCTCAATTTGAAATTAAACCCCAGAATTCCAAATAAAAGCGCCATCGCTCGCCCGCCGCGCCGCGAATCAGAATGACAACGATGGGTGCCAAGTTTCGCACCCAAACCTTGTCCGATCACGCCCCAAAGCCACAGGTTGGCGTACCAACCCGTGCCACCCGCCAATTGGTCCGCAGGAGCACCAGCGGACCCTACAGGACTTGCCATCCGCCGACTAATCCCGGTACGCCATAACGCGGTCGTACTGTCCCACCTTGCGGAACTCGGTGATCAAATGAGTGACCCACTTCTCCGTGTAAACGTAATCTGTGTGGGCATCATCGTAGTGACAATATTGCGCATTAGTTTTCCGCGGGTCTGCCGCCCCTTTTGGCGGGCGAATCTTGTAGAACTTCCACGCCCGGACGTGATGCGAGCTTGGTGTGAACTTGACAGCATCACCCTGTGACTTCCGCAAATCCGCCTCCACAAGCGTGCATACTTGTTTAGCCTTCAACCTGCCCGCGTTCGCGACCTGAATTACCTGAGATTTGATTAACGCAGCGACTGCGTCACGTCTTGGTTTATCCTCTGGCGCCGACGGATCGACTTTGACGAACTCCACCGCCAAGTCCGCGCTCGATTCGTGATTCGCAGTCTTGGGAATTAAGAACACTCGATAAGAGAAATGCTGATTCGTCAGGACCTCATGAGTCAAGGTCGATCGAAAGCGGTCAACGTAATCTACAATGTCACTCTGAAGGGACTCCCGAAGCGAGCGCATTGACCTTATCTGCGCATCGTCGCGCAGGTGAGAGAACTGGAGGGCCAACGAGAGCGAGTTAACGAGCGACGACGAGCAGCCGAAGACTTGTCGAAGGATATCTTCGAAATTGAATAGAAGCGCTTGGCATTCCCCGAAGACAAAGTCGTCAAGCTCCGGCAAACACCGATGCTCGATTTTGTTACGTAGGCCTATGAAAAACTCAAGGTTCTTCACTATCGCCGCGTCGGTTCCTCCGAAGAACTTGTTCACACATGTCGTCAGTTCCCACGCTTTCCTGTCCCCATCAATCTCCTTAAACTTCTTGCCGTCTTCGTCTTTGTAAAAGAACTGGACACCCAGCTTGGCAAAAATTGCGTGCATTAAAGCTGTCCATGCGATGACCATCAGGACGACGAAGTTCGCTGTCTTGAACTTTACTAAGGGCTTATTGTATATCTCGACGGCCAGCAACGCCGATTCTTGCGCTTTGTTAAGTTGCGACCGCCACTCCTCACCACGGGCCTTCTTCGCGATGGTATCGATTGAAAGCCAGAACTCCGATTGTGTAATTTCTACCCCAAAGATCTTCTTGTAATCGGTATAGCGCGACTCGAATTCCTGCGAGTACGGTAGGCTGTTTCTTGCCGGTAATCGGTCGCCGAGCCAGCGACCAATATACACGATCTGCGCCAATGACATTTCCGGTGGGATGAGCGTCGATGTTCGTCCGCCGAAACCACCGCGCTTTGCAACGTTAAAGATGCGCTGCATTAACTCGAACTTCGTACACTGAACGCCCTTAACAGCGCATTTTTGGTATAGGCGGTCAAATTCCGTTGTGTAGGGGAGCTTATCGCGGGGAAACTCCGTTTCCTTTAGCAGTTCAGTTGCCAGCCGGGTGAGTGCATCCAATTCGTCCGCCCTTTTGTCGAAGCATTGTATGTCGGCTGGTACCCCGGAGGCTTTATAAGGTCCGAGAGTATTCCGGCAAACCGATCCACCGTTCAGACGAGAATTTTTCCCATAAGTAGCAGTAGACCCGACGTGAACTTAGAAATGGAATGCCGGATGAACGGCCCCGTTAGCTGACGAGATACTCACCGAAGAAATCCGCGTACTGACCGACTTTGATAGATCCATTGCCACATGCAAGTCGGAAACCGCTCGAGCGGCACACGCCAAGAATGCTTGGCGGTCCTCCAGCGTATTTCCGGGCACCCGATCGGCACGTTCTGAAGACATCGCGGCCGCGACCATTCCGTCAAAATATGCATCAGCCCAATAGCCTGTATTCACTATTCCGTTCGCGATCGGATACTCATCCGTCGAAATATTGAATGCTGCGGGCTGTCGCATTTGGCGCAGTCTGAAGCTTCGAATTTCTGGCTCCCAATGATAAGGGTCTTCAGAATTTCCGATCTGGAATGCAAACGGCAACCATACGCCTTCGACAAGCTTACAGCCAGCGACATCTATCATCGCGGGCCCATTAGGTCTCCGATATTCGCCGTTTAACCTCTCAACCAGCCCATCAAGCAAAATCTCAACTCGGTCGACTTCGGAAGTCTCGCGAATGAAGCCGCGGAGGATGAACTCTATCGCGACAGGCATATATGGCGGGTCGCGATACGGTAGCGCCCCCGCCCCCCACGTGGCTAACGCGCAATGACATCCGTAATGTGCAAACACTTTCGTCGCCCCATTCAATATACGAACGAAGTCACCGTAGCGTTCTGTCAGTGCGTCGTCTGCGGCCATCACCACACCGTAGGGGGTGACGTTCGTAAGAATCAGCGTCATGCCTCTCCTTCGGGGGTTCCTTTTCGCTCTACAGCGTCAGCAATTCCAATGGCGACCGCCTTAAGGGTCTCCTCAATCTTGGCTGCTGCCGCAGTACCAAGTTTGCCTTCGAGGCTATACCCTTCCATCAGCGGGACAAGCATCTCGCTCATCCCGACGATTCTGCCAGTCCGCGTTAAGATCGTGAATCGAAGGATTTGTCCGGCCGATTTTCGACCTCGCTCAATCTTCAACGTGCGACCATTAGGCAGCGGTACTTTCTCGGGGTTATCCATTGTTACAAGGTAGCCCGTAGCCATTAGTCCGGCAACCGAAATCATTGGCACAACACGACGCGACTCGCCCGCCGTCATCCCGCCATTTGTTAACCGATATCCCTACCTCCTACTGAAATCCCCCCACGTCGCATGGGCCATGGTGAGGGCGACGAGGGCGGCGGTTTCGGCGCGGAGGATGCGGCCGCCGAGGCGCCAAGCTTGGGCGATTGTGGCGAGGCGGGCGCGTTCGGCGTCGGAGAAGTGGCCTTGGGGGACGGCGGACGGGGCACTTGGCGGTGGGAAGGGTGGGGGCGGCACGGCCTGCGATCACGCGATTTGATTTTTCAGGGCAGCAGGTTACATCTGGGGTGGCGAGGACGGGGGCCGGCGCGTTGCTTCCCCTCCCCTGCGATTCCAATGAAGATCCTGATTTACACGCCCTATTTTTACCCCAGCTTCGGTGGTATCGAAACCGTTGTAAGCATCCTCGCGCACCAGTTCGTCAAACGGGGGCACGAGGTGAAGCTCGTCTCCGAGACTCCCTCGGACCAACCGCTGAACTTCCCGTTCGAGGTGCACTGCCGGCCCGACCGGAGAACGATGGTTGGCCTGGTGCGGTGGTGCGACTTCTATTTCCTGAACAGCCTGCACCCGCGCGGCGTGTGGCCCCTGCTCCTGATTCGTCGACCGTCGGCGGTCACCCACCACAGTTGGCGCCGGACCGGCTTGGCCAACCGAGTGAAGCAGTTGCAGACTCGCCTGCTGTTCAACGTTTCGATCAGCCGGTACATGGCATCGCAGATCCCGACGAAATCCTATCTCATCCCCAATCCCTACCGTAGCGACCTGTTCAGGAACGATCCGGCCATCCAACCGACCAAGGAACTGGTCTACTTGGGACGCTTGTCGGAGGAGAAGGGCGCCGACCTGCTGATCGAGGCGCTGGCGATCCTGAAGAAGAGAGGGCTGACGCCCAAGTTGACCATGATCGGCGCGGGCCCCGAGCAGCAGGCCCTTGGGGATCTGACTTGCGAGCTGTCGCTGAGCGAGCAAGTTGAGTTTGTGGGAAAGAAGATGGACGAAGAGTTGGTGCGCCTGCTCAATCAACACGAGATCATGGTGGTGCCCACCCGTGTGCGCGAAGCCTTCGGTGTGGTGGCGTTGGAAGGGATCGCCTGTGGCTGCGTGGTGGTCGGGTCGGAATCGGGCGGATTGAAAGAGGCCATGGGCCCGTGCGGCGTCACGTTTCCGAACGAAGACGTGGCGAAGCTGGCCGACACGTTGCAGGGTCTGCTCACGGATCGTTCGCAGATCGAGGCGCTCCGCCGTCAGGCCCCTGCCCATCTGCACAACTACGACCAGTCGACCATTGCCGAAGCCTACCTCGCCACGTTTCAGAAACTGATCGGCCGGGAATCGTTCCGGGAGTCGGATTTCATCGATGCCGGCATGGCCGTTTCTACTTCCTAACCTGTGGCCGCTCCGTTGGCCGCAGTGCGACACGGAAGGGCTTGCAGGGGTTCCACCGGACGCTAGATAAATTGCGTCGACCTGAAATCCCCCCACGTCGCGTGGGCCATGGTGAGGGCGACGAGGGCGGCGGTTTCGGCTCTTAGGATGCGGCCGCCGAGGCGCCAGCCTTGGGCGGTGGTGGCGAGGCGGGCGCGTTCGGCGTCGGAGAAGCCGCCTTCGGGGCCGATGAAGAGGACGAGGCGCCCGGGCGGGTTGGCGGGCGCGGGCAGCGGGTCGGTGCGGTCGTCGAGGTAGAGTTTGAGATCGGTGGCGGCGAGCAGGGGTGAGGTGAGGAACGTGTCGAGGCTGGTGATCGGGAGCAGGTGAGGCAGCGACGAGCGGCGGCACTGGCGGGCGGCGCGGGCGATGTGGCCGGCCCAGGCGTGGGGTTGCTCGGCTCGCAGGCCGGCGGGTGGGACGGAATGATCGGTAAGCAGCGGGACGATCCGGCGGGCGCCCAGTTCGGTGGCCTTCTGCATCACGACGTGCATCCGCTGGCGAGCGAGGATGGCGCAGGCGAGGATGATGTCGATCGACGGCTCGGGCGAGGCGGGCATCTGCTCGTACGGGATGGCGGCGCCGCCGGCGTCGTCGTAGGCGGTGAGGCTGGCGCGGAAGTAGGTGTGGGTGGCGTCGCGCAGGGTGAAGGCTTCGCTGGCGTTGATCTCGCGTAGGCGCAGCCGCTTGGCGAGGCCGCGGTCGAAGCGGAAGGGTTGGTCGAGCGTGAGCGTGGTGGCGGTCGCCAGCGGCTCGTCACCGGGGGCGGCGAAGCGGTCGACTTCGGACAAGGCTTTGGCGGCGCGGGCGGCCGTCGTGGCGATGGCGACGTTTCGCGGGACGGCGAAGCGTTCGAGGTCGGTTTGTTTCGGTGCGGGGCGGTCTTGAGGGGGCATGGGGGGAGTTTAACGCGGGACAGTCGGAGAGACAGAAAGAATGCTAGCGTGGCGATCAGGTTAAGAGGGGCATCCTGCCGTCTACTTGGCGCGATAGCCGAATCCGACAGCCCAAAGGATTACTGCCGCCACGATCATCGCGCCTCCCGCTATGTGATGCTTCCCCGCGATCGATCCGCCACCGCAAAACACTACGAATGCTACGGCTTGTAGGAATACCGGATACCACGCCCGCGTCAGTGATGGCTTGCGATTCATGGCGTTGCCTCTAGTGCGTAGGGTGGGGTTCATCCCCACCGTTTTGATTTCGTTGCGAATTGGTGGGGATGAACCCCACCCTACTCGCCCGGCCGATACCAGCTCACAGTTTGGCGGTGAACTCGTCTACCGTTAGCCCCATATCGTAGATGATGCCGCGCAGGGTGCCGGGTTTGAGGTCTTTGGTGCCGTGCATGGGGATGACGATGCGGCGGCCGTCGGACGAACGATAGTAGACGGCGTGGCTGCCGCGCTGGCGATCGAAGGTGAAACCGATCGACTCGGCGACGCGGACGACCTCGCGTGCGCGGATGGCGGGGATCTTCGGCATTTTGGCGCTGGATCAGGCGATGGCGACGTCGAGCGGTTTGATCAGGATGTCTTCCACCGGCAGCGGCTCGCCGTGCGCTTGCAGGCTTTCGAGGTAGACGACCATGGCCTCGCGGATGTTGGCGGTGGCGTCGTCGAGGGTGTCGCCCTCCGAATGGCAGCCGGGCAAGGCGGGACAGGACGCGTGATAGCCGCCGTCGGGTTGGGCGTCGAAGATGACGGTGTATCGCATGGCTTAAGAGTATAGCCGAGGGGGTATGTTGGCCGTAAGGGATGGGCCGTCACGGGTGCCACGGGCGGTACGCCGCCCGTGCGGTTTCGGACACTCGGAACCGTCACTTCGCGTCGGTGTGCCGCATTTCTTCGCTGCCTTCGTACACCGCGAGTTCTTCGTGCAGTCGGGCGATCATTTTTCGGACGCCGGCCTTTGTGAGGCCTTTGGAGCCGGCGGGATGGGAGGCTTGCAGCGTTTGCAGGCGTGCGGTGAGGTCGCGGAGTTCTTCCTGGGCTTTCTCGTATTCAGTGGGGGTTGCGATCATAGGTGGATCTCCACGAGGCCTTTGCGGCGGCCATCGGGTTCGCGGGTGCGGGTGAAGAATTCGAACCAGTCGTTCCAGTCAGCTTCGTCCTCGGCGGCGAAAAGTTCCTCGGGGCTGCGGGTGAGGAGCATCTGTTCCAATTCTAACGCGGCATCGAGGTCGCGCAACACCTGCGAATGAAAATCGGTCGGCAGAAGGATGACGGCGTCAATATCGTTGGGATTGGGCTTGGCGGTGACGAAGCTACCGTCGATCAGGAAACGCCGGGCGTTAACGTGTCTGGCCAGGTCGAGCCAACGGCGCAGGCGCAGGACGAGACGACGACGGCGCGGGGTGACCGAGCCGAACCGGAAAGTGACTTCGGCTTCATCGGCACGGTGCAGGCCTTCGGGCAGGTAACCGTCGGGACGGAACGGGGGAATCATCCAAGGGAATTCTACTGCGGGTCTGCCGTCCGAGCGACAATAGCCGATGGGAGGCAGTGGCCCGATCTCGTTGACCGCGCCGCTCCTCATCCGTACAATATCCTAACTCCACCCAAACGGTCGGCTTGTCCGATAACAAAGGTACGCGGCCGCGTTTTGGGTGGCTGTGGGTGTTCGTGGGATCGATTGACAGACTCAGCCGTTGGGAAGACATGACCGCAACTGCAACGTACAACGCCAGCAGCATTCAGGTTCTTGAGGGTCTCGAACCGGTGCGCAAGCGGCCGGGGATGTACATCGGCGGCACCGGGGCGGCGGGGTTGCATCATCTCGTCTGGGAGATTTTTGATAACAGCGTCGACGAGGCGATGAATGGGCATGCGGACGAGATCACCGTCACGCTGCACAAGGACGGCAGTTCGGTCACCGTCAGCGACAATGGCCGGGGGATTCCGGTCGATCCGCACCCGACGCACAAGAAGCCGGCGCTGGAGATCATCCTCTGCACGCTGCACGCGGGTGGTAAGTTCGATAACGGCGGGCAGGGCAACTACAAGACCAGCGGCGGGCTGCACGGCGTGGGCGCGTCGGTCGTGAACGCGCTCAGCACGAAACTCGTGGCCACCGTTCGCCGCGATGGCGCGGAATGGCAGATGGAGTTCAGCCAGGGCAAGCCGCAGGGCAAGATTAAGAAGCTGGGGGCGGCGCGCGGCACGGGCACGTCGATCTTCTTCCATCCTGATTCGCAGATCTTCCCGCGCACCGAATTCAACCCTGAAACGATCCGCGAGCGCCTGGAGATCAGCAGCTACATCCACAAGGGGCTGAAGGTCACGTGGATTGATGAAGTGAACGGCAAGAAGGAGGTCTTCCATCATGAGGAAGGCATTCTCGCGTTCATGAAGAAGATTCTGGTCGAGAAGAACGCGAAGCCGGTGCATGAACAGCCGTTCGTTTACGACAAGAGCAACGGCATTCGCATCGAGATGTGCTTCAGCTGGACCGAGCACACCGAAGAACTGCTGAAAAGCTACGTGAACGGCATCACCACCAGCAGCGGCGGCACGCACGAGAACGGCCTGCGGGCCGGGGTGAGCAAGGCGATCCGCAATTACATCGAGACGCACAACCTGACGCCGCGCGGCGTTACGCTGGCGGTGGAGGACATCCGCGAGGGCGTGATCGGCGTGCTCAGCATCTTCATCGAAGAGCCGCAGTTTCAGGGGCAGACGAAGGACCGGCTGAACAACCCCGAGGTGCAGGGGCAGGTGGATGCGGCCGTGCGACCGGCGCTGGAACATTGGTTGAACAACAACCGGAGCGTGGCGGAGACGATCGTCAACCGGATCATCATCGCGGCGCGTGCGCGCGAAGCCAGCCGGGCCGCCAGCGCGAGCATTAGTCGTAAGACGGCGACGCAGGGGCGACTGAGTTTGCCGGGTAAATTGGCCGACTGCAGCAGCAACAACCGGGCCGAGACGGAGTTGTTCATTGTCGAAGGCGACAGCGCCGGCGGCAGCGCCAAGCAGGGCCGGGATAGAAATAAGCAGGCCATTTTGCCACTGCGCGGCAAGGTGCTGAACACGGAGGGCCAGTCGCTCGGCAAGGTGCTGGAGAACAAGGAAATCGCCGACCTCGTGACGGCCCTGGGCTGCGGCGCTGGGGCGGATTGCGATCCGAACAAGCTGCGCTACCAGCGCCTCGTGCTCTTGGCCGACGCCGACAGCGACGGGCACCACATCACGACGCTGCTGCTGACGTTCATCTTTCGCCACATGCGCCCGTTGATCGACGCAGGGCGGGTCTACCTCGCCCTGCCGCCGCTCTACCGCATCGACATCGGCAAGGAAACTTTCTGGGCCGCCGACGAGGCCGACAAGGCCCGCATCCTCAAGCAGCACGTCAAGGGCAACGCCAAGCCGGAAATTACCCGCTTCAAGGGCCTGGGCGAGATGATGCCCAAGGTGCTGTGGGAGACGACCCTGAACCCCAAGACCCGCCGGCTGCTGCGCGTGGAGATCGCCGACGCGCTGGCGACCGATCGCGTGATCAACGAACTGATGGGCAAGGACGCGTCCGCCCGTTTCCGGTTTATCATGGACCGTGCGGAAGAGGCGGATGAGTTGGACGTGTAGCGGGTCGGCGGGCCTGCTGGCCACGCGAGCATTGCATTAGAATATTCGAATGCCAATCAGTTCGTCATTCATGTCCGACGGATACTGGGTCACCCCACCGCTCATATCTGATCGTGAACTCGGCGATCTCCGCATCGCTGCAGACCGTCTGTTCGCGGCAGCGGGCGGCGCAAAGGCCGGGCTGAGAGATCCGGTTTCACAGGAGCCGCTGTTCAGCCAACTTGCGAAATGTGAATCCGTAGTGGGCCTGGTCGAGCCGATCATTGGCCGCGGTCCGTTCGTCGTCCGATCAGTTCTGTTCGACAAGACGCCCGAGGCAAACTGGGACGTCGTCTGGCACCAGGACGTGACCATTACGGTGAAGGAACGGGCGGACGTTGAGGGTTATGGGCCATGGTCGACCAAAGCCGGCCAGCCAAACGTGCAACCGCCGGCGGCCGTGTTGGAAGGCATGGTCACCGTTCGCCTGCATCTCGATGACTGCGGGGAGACGAACGGTCCACTGCTGGTGGTGCCGGGGTCGCACCGCAGCGGCATCATCGACGTGCGGACGCTGGACACAGCGGGCTGCGACGAGCGGGCAGTACGGTGTTGCGCCGAAGCCGGCGCGGCACTGGTAATGCGGCCGCTCCTGCTGCATGCGTCGCGCAAGTCGCAGGTAGCCAGTCATCGGCGGGTGCTGCATTTAGATTTCGCCGCCACCGCGTTGCCGGAACCGCTCCGCTGGACGACAAATACGGCTCCAGACAACTCATCGCAATTGGCGACGGCCCACCCCGCGCCGTCAGCCCCAAGGTCAGCCCCATGACTACAGACCCATAACAAGGTCCGCCGCGCTCACGTCCGAATAATATAACCTGCCATATCGTTCCCCATTTGCTGTTTCACCCCACCGCGCCGGTCAGACTCACGGATTTTCGCGACGATAAGATGCATCTCATCGCCACGAAGATGCATCTTCTTCCAAATGAGATGCATCTTTCCCACACTATGATGCATCTTCGCCTGAAGACCATGCATCGTCTCCCCGCGAACATGCATCTTTTCGCCGAGAAGATGCATCTCGACCCCACAAACATGCATCTTTTTCCAGAAAAGATGCATCTACGTCGCGCGCCCATGCATCTTCCCCACGAGCACATGCATCTTTCCCACAACAAGGTTCACTTTTTCTGAGAAAAGATGCATTGTCGCTCCGCGAAGATGCATCTCATCGCCGCGAACATGCATCTTTTTCCAGAACAGATGCATCTCCTCGCCACGAAGATGCATCTTCTTCCAAATGAGATGCATCTCCCCGACGCGCGCATGCATCTTCCCCACGACGAAATGCATCTTTACAACGCGTCCCGCGATCGCGCCCCGCCCTACCCGTCACCCTGTCCGCCAGTGGAGCCGTTCACCTCCGATGCCGCCCTTTCGCCCGCCTCATCGACGTCGTCTGAAGGCGTGGGAATGGGGCTGGGCCGATGGCGACTACGCGTATCTCGTGACGACCGGTCGCGAGATCGCCAGCGCGTACGACCTGCATGCGGATGAGGATCGCTTCGTCTCGATCGAGACGGCGGCGCTGACACGTGAGACGGTCCGTCCGCTAGAGCGTGTTATGCACTTTCCAGCTCAGAAACTGGCTTGGGTGCCACGGTTTGGAAATCTAAGCCGTGCCGGTACACGCTAACGCGGCTTGGAATACCGAACCGTGGCACCCAGCGTCGTCACGCCTGCGTTACTGACCCCGAAAGTGCCTAACACGCTCTAGGCTCCGACGGATCGCTTCGTCCCCAGCGAGCAGCACGCAGAGATCCTTCGGAGCATCTCGCCAACGACGCGGTTTTGCCAAGCGACACAGGCACGACTTACTTGGACTTCGTCGCGTCCTGCTGGGTGGCGTCGGGGGACGAGTCCGGGGCAGGCGTGACGACGGTTCGGCGTTGGGTTTCAACTTCCTTCACGACCGCGCCGTCCTGGGTTTCGCGGACCCGCTCGCGGGTGCGGGTGGCAACCTTGCCGTCCTCGGAGACGGTGGTGCCCTGATCACGGGTGACGACCTCGCCGCTCTCGCAACCGACCGTTGCCAGAACGGGGGCTACCAGGATGGCGGTTGCGAGGAGGCTGTTGAACTTGCGCTGCATAATGAACTCCTTTTCTAAAAGTACGTTAGCGATCCGCAAAACGAGGGCCAACGTTGGGTTCGCCAATCGATCGATGCTTACGGTCATACCTGAAGACCACAAACCTGTGACAGAATGAACCGCGTCGCGTCCGGCTGTCGTGGTCGGCAGGACTTTCGCCGATCACACGACCGCGTCAGCGTCGGGTTGCACTTGCACAACATTTGCAGGCATGGGGTGCTGCAAAGGATGGTCTCATGGCGAACGCAATCCTGATCATTCAGCCGTACTGGTCGGCGGGCACGTGGGTGTTCGATGATCCCGCGACCGGACTCGTGCGCGAGCCGTTCGTGTGCGGCATCCCTGAGATGATCGACCGCATCGTCGCCGCCGCGGGCATCGCCAACGCCCGCACGGGCTTTCGGCTGCTGTTCAGCGAGAAGCCCTTCCCGGGCCATCAGGCCGCCTTTGCCCGCTCCCGGACCGAGCATGGCGGCACCTGGTATCGCGATGAAGGCACCGGCGCTGAAGGATGGCTCTGCCCTGCATTATTCAAATACTTCGATGCGGCTCCGCAGAACCTGTACGCACGTGCAGAACCGATCAACGATTGAGCTGGCGCAGACCGGGTGCCCGGCCGACTTGCCGCATGGTTCACAAGGCCAACGACGGTGCTGCCGGGGCAGATAGTCGCGTTGCGGAAGTTCGGACGGCATTGGTGCCGACGATTCCCCCTCCCGCTACTTCAAACGCCCTTTTGACACCCCTCCGCCCTGCCGGTATCGTGCCCCGCTCGATTTTTCTTAAAGGAAACGACGATGGCTGAGCCGCTCAAGATGGTGTACGAAAAAGACGCCCCGATCGATGCCCTGAAGGGCAAGACCGTGGCAATCATTGGTTTTGGCAGCCAGGGCCACGCCCATGGGCTGAACCTGCGTGAGAGCGGCGTAAAGGTGATCGTCGCCAACCGCCGCGATTCGGCTAATGGTCGCCTGGCGATCGAGAACGGCTTTGAGCCCGTCAGCGTCGCCGACGCCACCAAGCAGGCTGACCTGATCATCATCACCCTGCCCGACGAGGTGCAGCCGGAGGTGTGGAACGCCAGCATCGCGCCCAACCTGAAGCCCACGACCGCCATCGGTGTGACGCACGGCTTCAACGTGCACTTTAAGACGATCGTGCCGCCGACGCAGAACGACGTGCTGCTGGTGGCCCCCAAGGGCCCCGGGCACCTCGTGCGGTCGGAGTTCGTGAAGGGTGGCGGCGTGCCCTGCCTGCTGGCCATCCACCAGGACGCCACCGGCAACGCCCGCAAGATCGGCCTCGCCTGGGCGCGCGGCATCGGTGGCGCCCGCAGCGGCATCATCGAGACGACGTTCAAGGATGAGTGCGAGACCGACCTGTTCGGCGAACAAGCCGTGCTGTGCGGCGGCCTGTCGGCCCTCATCAAGGCGGGCTTTGAAACGCTGACCGAAGCTGGCTACCCGCCGGAGATGGCCTACTTCGAGTGCATGCACGAGGTGAAGCTGATCGTCGACCTGATGTACGTCGGCGGCCTCGACTACATGCGTTACAGCATCAGCAACACCGCCGAATGGGGCGATCTGGTCACCGGCCCGCGCATCATCACCGAAGAGACGAAGAAGGAGATGCGCAAGGTGCTGGCCGAGATTCAGGACGGCACGTTCGCCAGGAACTTCCGCGCCGAATACGAAGGCGGCATGAAGAACTTCAAGCGCCTCTACGAAGCCGACAACAATCACCCGGTTGAAGTCACCGGCCGCAAGCTGCGCGCCATGATGCCCTGGCTGAACGCCAAGACGCCCCCGACGGCGTAAGGCCGGCCGGGCTGCTGCGACACAACGAACGAAGGGCGACCGAGTATCGGTCGCCCTTCTTGTTTTGGGATAACGATCTCATCCACTGCAGCAGGCTGCGCTACCGCACCGGTTCACTCGCGATCTGTTCACGGGCGGCCGCGATGCGATCGGCGGCGCTGGACTTGGGACTGAGCGCCGCGGCTTCGTCGAGCCACGCGATCGCCTGCTCTGAATTGCCGTTGCTGTAGGTCACCTGTGCCTTGAAGGCCATCAGCAACTGCCGCTGTTCGACGCTGGGATCGACGTCGGCGATCAGGCGGTCGAGCCGTTCGATGACCTGCGGAAATCGGGCCGCGTCCAGCATGGGGTAGATTTCGTTCTGCACGACCCGGTCGATCGCGCCTTGTGCGAGCAGCGGCTGGTACTTCTCCTTCAGGTGCAGGTCGTTCGTCGGATCGAGCGAGACGATCTCGGTCATCGTCGGCGCGTACCAGCCGGCGGCGAATGACGAGGAAGTCTCGAGGCCGCGGTGGAGGTGGCGCGCGCGATCGGCGCCGTCCGACTGTCGGGCGGTCGCGAACGCTTCGTCGCGGGTTAGCTTCTTCTGATGCAGGTCGCGCACTAGCGCGACCATCACGGCGGCGTCGCCGGTAGGGATGATGACCTGCCCGTACGGCACGCCGTGCGAATCCAGCGCGACAACCGCTGGCAAGCTGGTGATGCCCAGCCGCTCGGCCCACACGGTGTACTTTGGATCGACTGGCGCCTCATCCTCTTTGCCCGCGGGGAAATCGGCCCGAACCAGTGTGAAGTTGCGAGTAGAGGTGCTGGTGAACTGCTCGCTCAGCATCGTGGGTGCGACGACGTCCGACGCCGCGTTCCAGCCGCTGCCTGAGAACCAGATGAGCGTGTCCTTCCCCGCGCTCGCCGCCTGCTGCATCCCCTGCCCGATGCTGGCCGTCCACGCGGCCGCGCCAGTGGAGTGCGACGTGACTACCACGTTGTCGGCGGCCGATACGGGCGTTCCCATGACCGCAACGCTCGCGACAGCGATAGCCATCGCGCCGGCTATGCGAACGATTCGACTTACTGCTTTCATGTTCACCACTCCAGTTTACCTGACCCGTCATCCTGAGGTACTCCGAAGGATCTCTTCTTTCCCGAAGCGAATACGGGGGGAGATCCTTCGGAGTACCTCAGGATGACGATGGGGCGTCTGTTTCAGAACCTAAGGAAAAACTTATGTGCTACACCGACAGATACTTCGCGATCTTCGCCTCGTTCACCTGCGCCCGCAGGTCTTCATGAACGATCTTGCCGGTCTCCACCACCAGCAATCGGTCGGCCACCTCAAGCGTGAAGCTCAGCACCTGTTCCGACACGATGATCGTGACGTCGCGCATCTTCTTGATCTCGTTCAGCGCCCGGGCGATGTCCTTGATGATCGACGGCTGGATGCCCTCGGTCGGTTCGTCCAGCAATAGCACTTTAGGATTGCTGACCAGCGCCCGCGCGATAGCCAGCTGTTGCTGCTGGCCACCCGACAGGTTGCCGCCGCGGCGTTTGCGCATGTCTTTCAGCACGGGGAACAGGTCGTAAATGTAGTCGGGGATGCGCTTCGGCCGAACCGTTTCTAGTCCGGCCTTGATGTTGTCCTCGACCGTCATCAGCGAGAAGATCTGCCGGCCCTGCGGCACGAAGGCTAGGCCGTGCTTCACACGTTTCCAGCTGTCCATCTTCCCCACCTCGCGACCGTCGAGTTCGATGGAGCCGGAACGGCTCTTCAGCACGCCGATGACCGACTTCATCAGCGTGGTCTTGCCCATGCCGTTGCGCCCCATGATCGCGAGCGTCTCGCCCTTCTTCACGCCGAACGACATGTTGTGGATGATCTCGCTCTGGCCGTAGGCGACGTTCAGGTCTTTCACTTCCAGCATCTGCGATGCTCCGTTTGCGGTTTCCGTAGGGGCAGGCCTCCGTGCCTGCCCTTCTTCGTTCTCAGGCACGCTCGAAGAGGGCAGGCACGGAGGCCTGCCCCTACGGAAACGCTAATGTCCCAAGTAAACCTCGATCACCTTCTCGTTGTTCTGCACCTCATCCATGCTGCCCTCGGCCAGCAGCTTGCCCTGGTGCATCACGGTGACCTTGTGGGCGATCTCGCGAACGAAGTTCATGTCGTGCTCGATCACCAGCACCACGCGGCCGCTGCAGATGCGCCGCAGCAGCTCGGCGGTCTGCTGACGCTCGCGGACGCTCATGCCGGCGACGGGTTCGTCCAGCATTACCAGTTCCGGGTCGGCGATCAGCAGCATGCCGATCTCCAGCCACTGCTTCTGCCCGTGGCTCAGCAGTTCGCCGCGCGTGTGCAGCATGTCGGCGAGGTATATTTCCCGCGCGACCTCTTCCACGCGGTTCTTGATCTCGGCGGTGCGGGCGAAGAAGAGCGAGCCCATCACCGTGCGGCCGGTGGGGTGCGACAGCTCGAGGTTCTCGAAGACCGTCAGCTTCGGGTAGATCGACGGCGTCTGGAACTTCCGGCTGACGCCCATCTTCACGATGTTCTGCTCGGCCTTGCCCAGCAATTCCTGGTTCTTGAACATCACGCTGCCCCCCGTGGCGCGGGTCTTGCCGCAGATGAGATCCAGGAGCGTCGTCTTCCCGGCGCCGTTGGGGCCGATGACGACGCGCACCTCGTGCTGTTCAACGTAGAACGTGAGATCGTCGACCGCTTTGAAGCCGTCGAACGAGACGGTGAGGTGCTCGATGCCGAGCGCGTAGCTGCTTCGGTTGCCCATGTGTTAGTTCCCGGTAGTGTTGACGGTGTTGGGGACGATGGCCGGCGCGGTGCTATCGAAGCCGCTGGCGACGGCCTTCGGTCGGCGGCTGCCGAGCTTCTTGAACAGCGGCGCGACGTAGTCGTCGTAAATGCCGGCCAGCCCGTTGGGGAAGTACCGCGTGACGACGATGAACACGCCGCCCATCAGAAAGTACCACATCGCCGGGTACTGTTCAGAAAACCACGTGCGCCCGAACTGCACCACCAGCGCACCGTAAACGGCGCCGATCAGCGACATGCGCCCCCCGACCGCGCAGAAGATGACCATGTAGATCGACGGTTCGATCGTCACCAGCTTCGGCGACATGAAGCCGACGTTCATCACGAACAGCCCCCCACCGAGCGCCGAGATGATGGCCGCCACCACGAACGCGAAGCGCTTGATGTTGGCGGCGTCGTAGCCGCTGAACCGCACGCGATCCTCTTCGTCCCGCAGCGCCACCAGCAGGCGCCCCAGCTTGCTGTTCAAAATGCCACGGCAGACCAGGATGCACGCCAGCAGCAGAACGCTCGTGGTGAAGTACAGCGTGTACTGGGCGGACGTGGTGCGGATGTCCCACCCCCACATCGTGCGCAGATCGGTGATGCCGTTGATGCCGCCCGTCCACCCCTGGCGGGTGACGAAGAGCATCTCCATGATCCACGCCAGCGCCTGCGTGATGATCGCGAAGTACACGCCCGCCACGCGGCGCTTGAAGATCGCGGTGCCCAGCAGGTAGGCCAGCACCGACGGCACGACGAACATCAGGATGATCGAGACCGGCAGGCTCTTGAAGCCGTACCAGAACCAGGGCAGCTCGGTAATCTGGTTCCAGTCCATGAAGTCGGGCAGGCCGAGGGTCGTCAGCGCCTTCATCTGATCACTGGTCGCCTCCAACGCGATGTTGCGGGCCGCTTCGAGCTTCAGGAAGGCGGCGATGCAGTAACCGCCCAGCCCCCAGAAGACGCCCTGGCCGAGGCTGAGGATGCCGCCGTGCCCCCAGCAGACGACCAGCCCGATGGCGACGAACGCGTAACTGAGGTACTTGGCCATCAGGTTCAGGCGGAAGACGTCGAGCGCCATCGGGAAGACCACCAGCAGCAGCGCCGCCAGGATGCCGAGGCCGATCGCGCCGCTCTTGCCACCGAGGAACACGTTGTAGAACTTGCTCATAACCCTTTACCTCCGGTTTCCCATGCCAGCGGAGAATCAGCGGCGAACCTTCTGGGCGAACAGGCCCTGCGGGCGCATCATCAGGATGACGATGACCGCCAGCAGCACGAAGACCTTCGCCAGCACACCGGTCAGGAAGAACTCGAGGATCGACTGCGCCTGCCCGATCGCGAAGGCCGAGATCAGCGTGCCGATCAGGCTGCCCGCCCCACCGAAGACCACGACGATGAACGTGTCGACGATGTACGCGCTGCCGGCCGTCGGTGAGACGGACCCGATCGTCGTGAAGCCCGCCCCGGCGATGCCCGCGATGCCGCAGCCCAGGGCGAAGGTCACACGGTCGGTGCGCTTCGTGTTGATGCCGACGGCGCCCGCCATCGCGCGGTTCATCGTGGTCGCCCGCACGCGCAGGCCCCAGCGCGAGCGGTACAGCAGCAGGTAGACCAACAGCAGCATGCCGATCGACATGCCGAGCATCAGCAGGCCGTTCAGCGGGATGTCGATCTGCTCGGTCGGCGCCCACGAGCCCATGAGCCAGTCCGGCAGCGTCGCCGACGTCTCGCGGGCGCCGAAGAGCTGGCGGAAGCATTCCTGCATCACCATGCTCACGCCCCACGTCGCCAGCAGCGTGTCGAGCGGGCGGTTGTAGAGGTGGCGGATCAGCGAGAACTCAACCAGGTAGCCGACGATGAACGCCGCGACGAACGCGCCCACCACCGCCAGTGGGAAGTAGTACGGCATGAAGTCGGGGAACGATTCCATGACGAACGTCGACATGATCGCCGTCACGTACGCGCCGAGCGTCAGGAACTCACCGTGGGCCATGTTGATGACGCGCATCTGGCCGAAGATGATCGCCAGCCCCAGCGACATCAGCAGGAAGACCGAGAAGAGGCTCAGCCCCGCGAACCCCTGCATGAGGAAGATCGCCTTGTACTCATCCCAGCTCGTCTGCGCGAGCATTGGGAGCATCATGTGCATCATCGCGAACTCCGGGTTGGGATTGCCGAATGCCGATTGCCAAATGTCGAGTGAAAAGCGAGCGCCCAAGCATTGCCTTTCATTCGGCAATCGGCATTCGGCATTCGGCAATCCCGCCTGCCCCCTCTCCCGGCGCGTGCCGGGAGAGGGCAGCGGCGGTCACGGCTTACTGATACCCCTTCGGGAACGGGTTCGGCTCGATCAGGTCGGCCGACTCGGCGATCAGCTTGAACTGACCGTCCGCCTGCATCTCACCAATGCGGGCCTTCGACCACAGGTGATGGTTCTCGTGGATGCGCACGTACCCCTCGGGCGCTTCCTTGAACTCCACCCCGGTCGACGCGGCGGCGATCTTGTCGACGTCGAAGCTGCCGGCCTTCTCGACCGTCAACTTCCACAGCCACGGCCCCAGGTACGCGGCCTGCGTCACGTCGCCGATGACCGCGTCCTTGCCCCATCGGGCCTTGAAGGCCTCGACGAACTTCTTGTTGTTCTCGTTGTCCAGGCTTTGGAAGTACTTCATGCAGGCGTAGAAGCCCTTCACGTTCTCGCCACCGATGCCGAGAATCTCGTCCTCGGTCGTCGAGATCGTCAGCAGGATCTGGTTCTTCCTGGCCAGCGACTCACCGGTGATGCCTGCGGCCTTCAGCTGCTTGTACCAGCTGACGTTCGAGCCACCGACGACGATCGAGTAGATGCAGTCGGGCTTGGCCAGCTTCACCTTGTTGATCAGCGAGCCGAAGTTCGTGTGGCCGAGCGGGTAGTATTCCTCGCCCACCACCTTGCACCCCTGCAGGAAACGCTCGATGTGGATGCGGGCGATCTTGTTGCTGGTGCGCGGCCAGATGTAGTCCGAGCCGATCAGGAAGAACGTCTTGGAACCCTTCTCCTTGTGGGCCCAATCCAAGCCGTAAATGATCTGCTGCGTGGCCTCCTGACCGGTGTAGATCACGTTCTTCGAGGCCTCCAGGCCCTCGTAGAACGTGGGGTAGTACAGCATGCCGTTCTCCTTCTCGAAGATCGGCAGCACGGCCTTGCGGCTGGCGCTGGTCCAGCAACCGAAGACGGTCGCGACCTTGTCGTTGATCAGCAGCTTCTTGGCCTTCTCGGCGAACGTCGGCCAGTCGCTGGCGCCGTCCTCCTGAATGATCTTGATCTGCCGGCCCAGCACGCCACCCGCGGCGTTGATCTGCTCGATCGCCAGTTGCTCGGCCCAGACCGACCCGGTCTCGCTGATCGCCATCGTGCCGGTGGTCGAGTGCAGCTGACCGACGGTCACTTCCGTATCGGTGATCGCCAGACCGGTGGTGTTCACCTCGGCGGTCGGCATCATCTGGGCCGTGGCCGACATCGGCGCGATCGCCAACGTCGCCGCGAGCACGGCCTTTCCGTAGTGGTTGGTCGCCCAGCGGGCGACGCAGTCTTTGAGTGCGGACGTAAAACGCATGCGGATCTCCCTAAGAAGGAATGGAACGAGAAGAACGTTTCTACCGATTACATTTGAAACGACGGCGTCGGGAAGACTTCGTCGAAACTGCACACGATCAATGCCCGTCAGCGTGCGGTAACAAGTGGTGCCCGCAGGTCCCATCACAAACGCCGTACCAGCATCGATAGCCGTCCCGCGATCGGGCGATTTGCAAAGTCGTCGCCGTCGCGCCGTTGCGCCAAATCGACCGATTTCTCGCGGCGATGCAGACGATCTTCGTGCGTCGCCTGGCGATGCGACGATCGATGGTTGCTGCCCCGCGCGCGCGATCCCAACATCACGACGTAAACGAACAACGCTTAAGCAGAACCTACGGCACCGCTTATTCTGTGCGCGGGGTCGCCCTGCTCCTGAGCAACCACGCAACGGCACGCGACGAAACGAGATCGCTGCATGCGTGCGCACCGAACGCACGGCGGCACGCGGCGCGTCGGTGGTTTCTCATCACATATAGCCATCGCCACGCGTCCGCCCCTCGCGTCGCCGTTAGCGGCACGCGCGCCGCTGCGCTCACCCATCGTGTTCAATCACGGCTGCTCAGCTCGCGGCACTGGCTTTGCAATGTTGCGCCTCGCTGGTCCGTGACCGGTGCGTTGTCGGGAAGCACGCGCTCGTCCTCACCACGGTCAACAACCCGTGTGGCCGCTATGGGCAGTGGCGCCGTTGTCGTGCGAACCTCCAAACCGTTGAAAGGCGATTCATGAAGACACTGATCAAGATCGATGTCAGCACCCCACCCGAGAAGCAGGACGTCCTGCACAACCGCTGGCATCCAGACATCCCGATCGTCGAATGGGTGAACCCCGGCGACGAGTTCCGCATCGAGTGCGTCGACTGGACCGGTGGGCAGATCAAGGACGACGACTCGGCGACCGACATCAAGGTCGTCGACCTCTCCAAGGTCCACTACCTCACCGGGCCGGTCGGTGTGCGTGGGGCTGAGCCGGGCGACCTGCTCGTCGTCGACCTGCTGGACGTCGGCGTGCTGCCGGACTCGCAGTGGGGCTTCACCGGCATCTTCGACAAGAAGAACGGCGGCGGCTTCCTCGACGAGCACTACCCCGACGCGCGCAAGGCCTGCTGGAACTTCAGCGGCATCTACGCCAACTCGCGCCACATCCCGAAGGTGGAGTTCGCCGGCATCATGCACCCGGGCCTCATCGGTTGCCTGCCGTCGCACGCCGAGTTGGCCAAGTGGAACAAGCGCGAGAAGGAACTGTACGACACGAACCCCACGCGCGTGCCCGCGCTCGCCACGCTCCCCTACGCCGAGACCGCCCACATGGGCCGCCTGCAAGGCGACGCCCGGAAGAAGGCGGCGCTCGAAGGCGCCCGCACCGTGCCGCCGCGCGAGCATGGCGGCAACTGCGACATCAAGAACCTCACGCGCGGCTCGAAGGTCTACTTCCCCGTCTATCAGTCCGGCGGTGGCCTGTCGATGGGCGACCTCCACTTCTCGCAAGGCGACGGTGAGATCACCTTCTGCGGCGCCATCGAGATGGCCGGCTATCTCGACCTTCGCGTAAACGTCATCAAGGGAGGCATGGCCAAGTACGGCATCCTCAACCCCATCTTTGAACTGAGCTCGCTACAGCCAAGCTATTCGAACTATCTGGTGTTCGAGGGCATCTCCGTCGACGAGAAGGGCAAGCAGTACTACCTGGACCCGCACGTCGCCTACCGCCAGGCTTGCCTGAACGCCATCAACTACCTGAAGAAGTTCGGCTACACCGGCGAACAGGTCTACGCGATCCTGGGCACGGCACCGGTCGAGGGCCGCATCAGCGGCATCGTCGACATTCCCAATGCGTGCGCGACGTTGGCGATCCCCACGGAGATCTTCAAGTTCGACGTCAGACCGAACGCCGAGGGGCCGATCAAGATGCTGGACGGTTCGGTCGACCTGGCGAAGGCGGATTAATCTCTGTCGCAATCGACGGCACTCTCGTCATCCTGAGGTACTGTGAAGGATCTCTTCTCTTGTACTTGAGACGAAGGAGATCGCTCGGCGTACCTCAGGATGACGGAACCGTCATGTACCAACGCGTGCGATGCACGAGAACGTCGATATTCGTGTTGTTCCCGGAGTTTTCTTATGCCCCTGTACGAGTACGAATGCGAATCCTGCGGCTGCTTCGAACTGTTCCGCCCCATCAGTCAGGCAAGCCGGTCGGCAACGTGCCCGGCGTGCGAAGAATCAGCGGCCCGTGTATGGACGGCGCCGGCGGTGCGATCGATGTCGCCGTTGGGTCGGCAGGCGGCCGAGCGGAACGAGAAGAGCAGCCATTCACCGCACGTTTGTAGGACGGGGTGCGGTTGCAATGGTCGCAAGAAGAAGCCGGCCACCAGCACCGCGGTGCTGGAGAAGACGGGTCGCCAGCAACGGCAGGTTTACAAAGGTGCTCGACCGTGGGTGATCGAGCACTAGAACGCTTCACGTTTAGCCGCTAGCTTGCTCGCGAGTGAATACGGGTTGTATTGCGAGCAAGCACGCGGCTAAACGGCGCAAACCAATTCCCTTCGGCACTTCTTCCGTCGCCGCGGAAGAGGCGGCCTCCCACCTCTACGGTTACGTTGCGCTTATCGCATCGAGATGCGCAACAAGTCGCGCGGCCGCCTCCGATCCCTGTCTGACGCAGTCCGGCACGCCAACCCCGCGATAGGCACAACCCGCCAAGGCCACGCCGTTCGGAAGTCCGGCTTCGGCGGCGGCGACGCGGTCGAGGTGGCCGAGTTCGTATTGCGGGTAACCGTCCGGCCAGCGGTAGACACGGGTGAACTCCGGCGCCGCCCGCACGCCGAGCGAGCCCGCAAGTTCTTCGCGGGCCATGGTGATGATTGCATCGTCCGGCTGTGTCAGCATCGGCCGGGTGTTGGGGCCACCGAAGAAGACGCGGATGAGCGCATGCGTCTGCGGCGCTCGGCCGATCCACTTCGAACTGGACCACATCATGCCGTCTATTCGTCGGCCTTCGTTGCGTGGGATGACGACGCCGTACCCATCCAGCGCGTGCGGCACGTCCTCCCGGCGGTACGCGAGGTACGCCGTGCCGATGCCGGAATGGCCAAACGCCTTCAGCACGTCCGCCGCTTCCGGTGCGACGCTCGCCAGCACCTTCGCCGCGACCGCTGCGGGCGTGGCGATGATCACACCGTCGCATTCGATCGGCTCACCATTCACGATGCGCACGCGGTAACCGCCCGATGATCGTTCGATCGCTTCAACGGCGGTGTTCACTCGCACCACGCCGTTCAACCGCGATGCGAGGGCGTCGACCAACTCCTGCGTGCCGTTCGGAAACGAGAAGAACGGCGGATCGGTTGACGCTGTTGCGCTGTCGGCCTGCTTGGCGCGCACGGCGCGAATTAAGCTCCCGTGTTCGCGCTCCATCGCGGGGAACTGCGGGAAGGTGGCTTGGATGCTTTGCCGTTCGGGGTCGCCATTGAACACGCCGGCGAGCATGGGGGCCGCGACCTTGTCGAGCATCTCTTGGCCAAGCCGTCTGCGGATGAAGTTTGCGAGCGTTTCATCGGCGGTAGCCGTGCGCCGCGGGATGGTCAGATCCATCGCGGCCCGCAGCTTGCCCCACGGTGTGAAGAGCGGCGACCGCAGGAAGGGTCCCCACCGGCTCGGCACCAGCAGCGACAGCCCAGCGGGCAACGGCACGGGCTTTCCGTGATGCAGAACGTACGTCCCGACCGCCCGCTTCGTCACGCCCAGCACGCGGTCGGCCAAGCCCAGTTCTTTCGCCAGCGCCAGCGCCCACGGCTTGCGCGTGAGCATCGCGTCAGCGCCCATTTCCATCACGAAGCCGTCATGCTGTTCGGTCAGCAGCTTCCCACCCAATCGGGCGGATGCTTCCAGCAGCGTGTATTCGACGCCCGCGTTCTGCAGTCGCCATGCCGCCGTCAGACCTGTAATGCCACCGCCGATGATGACGACCCGGCGAGCGTTAGCGGGCGGTGTGTTCATGGACGAACTCCACCAGCCGACGGACGTTGTCCACCGGTGTGCCGGGCAGGATACCGTGACCCAGGTTGAAGATGTGCCCCGGCCGGCCGGCGACCTGATCGAGGATGATGCGTGCACGCGATTTCAGCTCGTCCCACGGCGCAAAGAGCGCGATGGGGTCGAGGTTGCCCTGCACCGCCCGATCGTGCCCGATGCGCTGCCACGCGACGTTCAGGTCGATCGCCCAATCCACGCCAATCACGTCGCCGCCGGCATCGCGAATGTGCTCCAGCAGGCCGTTGGTGCCAACGCCGAAGTGAATCACCGGCACGCCGCCTTCGCGCGCCTTGGCGATCGCGCGCTGGCTATACGGCATCACGTGCGTGCGATAGTCGTCGGGCGACAGGCAACCCACCCACGAATCGAACATTTGCAGCGCTTGCGCCCCCGCCCGCGCCTGGGCCAGCAGGTACTCGCCGATCACGTCGGCCAGTTTGCCCATCAGCTCGTGCCACGCTGTAGGGTCGGCCATCATCATGCTCTTGGCGAGCTTGTAGTTCTTGCTGCCCTTGCCCTCGATCGCGTACGCCGCCAGCGTGAAGGGCGCACCACTGAAGCCGATCAGCGGAATGCCGCGCGGCTGCAGTTCCTTCGTCACCAGCCCGATCGCCTTCAGCACGTACGGCAGGCTTTCCTCAGGGGTGGTCACGCGCAGGCGCTTCACGTCATCGGCACTGCGCAGTGGGTTGAAGATCTGCGGGCCCTCGCCGTCCACGAAATCCAGGTTCAGCCCCATGCCTTCCAGCACCGGCAGGATGTCGGAGAAGATGATGGCCGCGTCGAGCGAGAACGCGTCGATCGGCTGCATCGTCACTTCCAGCACCAGCTCAGGCGTGCGGATGACGTCGAGCATCGAATGCTTGGCGCGGATCGCCCGATACTCCGGCATGTACCGGCCGGCCTGGCGCATGAGCCAGACAGGTGTCGCATCGGTCGGCAAGCGACGACAGGCGCGAAGGAAACGGCTAGTGGGTTCGGGAGCGGTCATGGGTTCGGTCATCCTGCGGAAGCTAGCCTTTCGCTACGGCTGGCAGTATCGCAGCGGCGCCGCGAGCACGGGCATCACGGGCAGCGGTGGCACCCAGGTCGCGCGCATCGTTGAGCGATGCGACGTGCCCCTCGACGACGACGTCGACCTGCGTGGACGCATCGACGGCCGTTACACGGCCAAGCAGTCGCATCAAGCCGTTGTCGATCGTCGCATGGGCCGCCACGGGAACCGCGCACCCGCCACCGAAGCTGGCGAGCAGTGCGCGCTCGGCGGTCACGCACAGTTCAGACGTCGCGTCGTTCAACGGAGCCAACAGCGCAAGCGAATCGGTCTCGTCTCGACACTGAATGCCCAACGCCGCCTGCCCGGGGGCGGGCAGCAGTTGGATGATGGGGAGGCGCTCGGCGATCACGCTTTGCATGTTCAAGCGATCCAGGCCAGCGCAGGCGAGCAGGATCGCGTCGTACTCGCGCAGTTCCAGCGTCTTACGCACGCGCGTGTCGACGTTGCCACGGACGTCGCGCACCTGCAGGTCGGGCCGCAGGCGGCGCAGTTGTGCGATCCGGCGGAGGCTGCTCGTGCCGACGATGGCGCCGTGGGGCAACTGCGACAGTGGAACGTGGCCGTGGCTTACCAGCGCGTCGCGCGCATCGGCACGAGGCGGCACGGCACCGATCACGAGGCCCTTTGGGTTCTCTGTGGGCAGGTCCTTCAGGCTGTGGACTGCCACGTCGATTCGTCCATCGCGGAGCGCGGCCTCAAGTTCTTCGGTAAAGACACCCTTGCCGCCGATCAGGGGCAACGGCTTGTCCAGCACGCGGTCGCCTTGCGTGCTGATGACGACGATCTCGACGTGCAAGCCCGGCGACGCGGCACGCAGCAGGCCAGCGACGTGGTCTGCCTGCCACCGCGCCAGCGCGGAACCGCGCGTGCCGATGCGGACGACGGATCGGCTACTCATGATGCTCGCACTTGGAATGGAGGCACTTCGGAAGGTCGCACGATGCGGGCAGGTCGAACATCTCGCAGACCAGCGGCGCGATCTGCGGGCCGCTGGTCGAGCGCAGCGCCACGGTCGGCCCGTGCAGCACCTTCGATGCAATGCGATGCGCCATCTGTTCGAACGCCGCCCGCGTTTGATCGTCCAAGTTCGGCATCTGCGACAGCGTGCGTTCGAGTTCCGATCCAACGACCGATTCCACCTTCTGCCGCAGGCTGGCGATGACCGGTGACAGGTGGGCAGAACGCAGCTGTTCAAGCAGGCGTTCCATCTCGTCGGCCAGCAAAGTCTCGACGGCGGCCACTTCGCGCTGACGGTGGATGCGGTGTTGCTCGACGACCTGCTGCAGATCGTCCACGTCGAACAGTTCCACGCCGACGATGGAGGTCACGTCACGATCGATGTTGCGCGGCATGCCGAGGTCGATCAGCGTCACACCCTCAGTACCGTGGCGCTCGCTGAGCAGCATGCGGTTGATGATCGGCGTGGCCGACGACGTGGCGGCGATCACGACGTCGCTGGTCGCCAGCGCATCCCGCAGGTTGTTCCACGCGACCGCGCGCAGGCCGTGCTCGGTCGCCAGCAGTTGGGCTCGGTTGGGCGTGCGGTTGACGATGCGGATGTCGCCGCCGTCGTGGCAGCGAAGGGCCGACAGCGCCAGTCGTGCCATCTCACCAGCGCCAACGATCAGGATGCGCGCCTTGTCGAACGTCGGCCGCGATGCCTTGGCGAGCATGACGCCGGCGTGGCTGATCGACAGCGTGTGCCGGCCGATGCCCGTCTCGGTGCGGGCCCGCTTGCCGGCACACACCGCGCCGTTGAACACGCGCGACAGCACCGGGCCGGCGGTTCCGGCATTTTGGCTGCGTTCGAAGGCGTCGGCGACCTGTCCTAGAATTTGCGATTCACCCAGCACGAGCGATTCGAGCCCCGCAGCGACGCGCATCAGGTGCAGCGCGGCGTCCTGCCCGCCCGCGACGTACAGGTGCGGCCGCAGGGCGTCGATCGTCAGCCCGCATCGCGCGGCGAAATGGGTGATCACGGCTTCAGCCCCGGCGGTGCCACCGGTGCCGTAGACCTCGATGCGGTTGCAGGTGAACAGCACCGCCGCCTCGGGCAGGCCCAGGGCACGCAGGCCGATCAATAGCAGTTCGACCTGTTCCGTAAAGAACCGCTCGCGCAGGCCGACCTCGGCGGTGTGGTGGTTCAGGCCGACGAGGAAAAGGCCAGCAAGGCCGGTGGCGTGGGGCGCGGCAATGGTGGCCTCACCGTGGGGATGACCAGCGTTGATGGGCGCCGTCACCGGCGTAATGCCCGCTGCCGCGGGTTGGCCGTGCAGAAAGGGGCATGCGCCGGCGGTGCTGGCGATCTCGTTCTTTGGTAGCTGGAAGGCGCACATCGTCTTTGCGTTGTCCTCGTCTCGTCGCTCGGCCTGCGTCGTGTGGGTCGAGTTCCGTTTTGCGCTTCGATCCTTCGTACTTCAGTCGCACAAGGCACTTGCCACCGAAGCGGCAAGCCTGATCCTCAGGCGCGAACCACTATACAGCAGTTGGCCGGGCACACATCATGACTTGGGCCGCGTGCGCCAAGGAACGGGCGATCTCCATCGGTCATCCGCTCGACGATCAGCTCGCGAATCATCGCCACGAATCGCGGATGCGTGCCGACCGTTTTGGCGCGCACCAAGGTCATGCCGAGCTCGGCCGCGAGGTCTTTGGCCTCGGTGTCCAGATCGTACAGGACTTCCATGTGATCGGAAACGAACCCGACCGGTGAGATCACCACATCGCGCACGCCGCGCTCGTGCAGCGAGCGCAGATGGTCGAGGATGTCCGGTTCCAGCCAGGGCTGCGTCGGTGGGCCACTGCGGCTCTGGTAAACGAGCTGCCAGTTACCCGTACCGACCTCGCCGGCGATCAGGCCGCAGGTATCGGTGAGCTGCGCCTCGTACATGCTGCCCTTGGCCATCGCCATCGGAATGCTATGGGCGGTGAAGGCGATGTGGGCAGCCGCATGGCGGTCGGTGGGGATCTCGTTTAGCGCCTCACGGACCAGTTCGGCGTTCGTTTCGACGAATCCCGGATGGTTGTAGAACTTGCGCAGCAGGCTGACCTGTGGCACGCCTTCACCGACCTCTTCCTGGGCCTTGGCGATGTTCTCACGGTACTGGCGGCAGCCGGAGTACGAACTGTACGCCGAAGTGAAGAACGCCAGCGCATGGCGGATGCCGTCCTGCTTCATCTGCCGGAGCGTGTCGGGCAACATGGGGTGCCAGTTGCGGTTGCCCCAGTAGATCGGCAGGCTGATGTCGTTGGCATCCAGTTCCTGTCGAAGCGCCGCGATCAGCGCGCGATTCTGACCGTTCAGCGGACTCACGCCGCCGAACTGCTCGTAGTGATGCGACACTTCGATCATGCGCTCGCGCGGCACGTTGCGGCCGCGCAGCACGTTCTCCAGGAACGGCATCACGTCGTCCATGCCTTCGGGACCACCGAAGGAGACGATCAGGATCGCATCGTAGTCAGACGTCATACCTCAACCTTAGGCGTTTAGCCGCGGGCTTGCCCGCGATTGATTTCAAAAGAAGCGCGAGCAATCTCGCGGCTAAACGGGTCAGCGCGTGGATACGGGAACTGGGACAGTCGTCGGTTCAGGGGTGCCAACGTGGATCGTCCCGTCGCGTACCTCAACTTGGTAGGCAACCACCGGCGCGGTCGCGATGCCGTCGACGACCTTGCCGGTCTTCAGGTCAAACTTCGCGTAGTGCCACGGGCAGGTGACGCTGCAGTCGCTCGCGTCCACCGCACCCTCGCTCAGTGGGCCGCGGGCGTGCGAACAGCGGTTGTTGATGGCGTAAAAACTGCCGGCGACGTTGAACACTGAGACCGGCTGGCCAGCGAGGTAAACGACCTTCGTTGCCCCCTCCGCCAGTTCGGTCGCGGGGCACACCACCGTCCATTCCACCTCGGTCGTCTTGCTCTTCGGTCGGGCGATCTTGGGACCGCCGAGCGCGTCGAGCGCCTCTTCCAGTCCCATGTTGATGCACGAGTACAGCGGCGTGTCGCGTAGCGTGTAAAGGCTGGCATCCGTCTCGCGCAGGTCCTGCACCAGATCGAGAAAGTCAGCGGGCTCGTCGGTCTCGAAGCCCAGCACGAACTCCTGGTCGTCCAAGCCGAACGAATAGGTGGTGTTCAGCTTCACCGACGCGTACTTGCGCCCCACGCGGATGTGCTCATCCATCATCCGCTGTCGCTCTTCCATCGGCGACTTGTACCACTGGCGGGTCTTCAGGAACGGGTAGACGAACAGGTACTTCGCCTCGCTCGGCGAGATGATCAGGCGTTCCTCGTCCTCGCCGGGGATCTCCTTGATCTCGTAGATCGACCGCTTCGTCTGCGACAGGTACGAGATGACCATCGTCAGATAGCTGCCCATCGGCGTGGCCTGGATGGCGGTGGCGAGCTCCTGGAACGGTTCGATGCTCTCGGCGATCTGCCAGAGCAGCAGTTCGACGTCGGCGCGGGTGCCCATCAAGCTGTATGGCCGAAGCAGCATCCGGCGGTTGAAGCGCTCGATCGTGCTGTACAACTCGCGCTTCTGCTCGGCCTGCACGTCGCCCGGCAAGCGCCGCCAGGCGGGGTCGATCCTGTAGAACGCAAAGCGAACGTACTGCCGTTTCGTCGGCTTCGCCGGCGCTCCGGTCGGTGGCCCGCCAGTGGGTGGCCCCCCGGGGCGACCGGGATATCCTCGGTTGGTTGCGCTGCTCATGTCAGACGAATAATAGTGGAGTCGCCCAGTCCCACAAAGTGGCGAAACTATTGAAAGACGTTTGGGTTGCGTGTCCTTCTCCTAAGACACCGTGTGATTCAGCATGCATGGCAACACTTTTTCCAATCGCTCTTGCAAGTGAGATTCATTCTCATATGATGCCGCCGCATTAGGTGTGCGCCGTGGCGCTGCGCCTGACCTCGCACCGGTCAATCCAGCGACCGCGCTTTGCGAGGCTACCGAACCTGCTGGGGAAGGACGCATCGCCGTGGGATTGAATCGCTCCGTCACTCGTCGTGAACCGACCGCCGGCTTCACGCTGGTCGAACTGCTCGTGGTCATCGGCATCATCGCGCTGCTGATCGGCATCTTGATGCCCAGCCTCAGCCGAGCCCGCGACTCGGCGACATCGCTGAAGAACCTGAGCAACCTGCGGCAGTTGGGCGTAGGCCTGGAGTTCTACAAGAACGAGAACAAGGGCTGGTACCCGCCGGCCAGCACGGAGATCATCCCAAAGCTGCGATGGGCCGACTCGATCTACCCTTACATGCAGACGCAGGCGGTCTACGTGAGTCCGTGGCTCGACGACACAGACATGGCCCGCATGAAGGCACCTTGGGCGCACACGGTTGATCCGATTACCGGGTTCAACCTGCCGACCACGGAATTCTTCGGTGGGTATGGGTACAACTACCACTACCTTGGCAACGGGCGCACGTTGGGCGGCACGGTTCGCCCGTACTACGCTAATGCGAAGTCGGTGAAGGCGTCTGCCCAGACCGTCGCGCTCGCGGATACGAACGGTACGAAGAACGGGGGTGCGGTGTGGACGAGCGCCGGCGTGTACGCGATCGATCCACCGTTAATGTCGATGAACCTCGGCTCGGGTGGGAGCCGCCGGACGGACGCGACGACCGGTCCCGGCAACTACGGTTACTCGGGTGGCAACGACGGTGACGCCACCCGCCGCGCCACGCCCGCGCAGCGAAACTACCGCAACTCGAAGGTCGCCGTCGTCTTCTGCGACGGGCACGCCGAAGCGATGACGCTCAAGGAGATGGACGACTACGACAAGGACGGCACCCCCGACAACGGTTACTGGAACGGCCGGGCCGATCCCAGTGTGCGCTAAGCGTCACCTATTGAAAATCGGCGGGCCCCGCGACACAGTGCGGGGCGCGCTTTCTTCGTTTTAATTAAGGCACCCCTCATCATGCTCAAACGAATCGCTTCCGCGTTGCTCGTCGTCGGCGCAATGACCTCCGCGGCCTTTGCCCAGGACCCCAAGGACCTGGTCTTCATCTTCCAGAAGCAAAAGGACCCGGCCAAGATCCAATCTGATGCCGACAAAGTCGCGGCCTTCGTAAGCAAGGAAGTCGGCCTGCCGGTGAAGGCAGTTGTCCCGGGCGATTACTCGGCGTCCGTTCAGGCGCTGGTGAGCAAGAACGCCGACTTCGCGTACGTCAGCTCGTTGCCCTTCCTGCTCGCCCGCCGCGATGGTGGCGCGACGCTGTTGCTGGCCGAGGTGCGCAAGGGGGCCGACGGCGTCGAGCGGACGAACTACAACTCGATCATCGTCGTGCCGAAGGACAGCCCACTGAAATCGGTCTCCGACCTCGTGAAGAACGCCAAGGATCTGCGCATGGTCTTCACCAGCCCCACCAGCACCAGCGGTTACATCATGGCGTACTCGCGCCTGGTGAACGAGGGGCTGCTCAAGCCGCGGCAGGACCCGCGCGAGGTGTTCGAGAGCGTAGCCTTCGGTGGTGGCTATACGCAGGCGCTCGAACAACTGCTGGCCGACCGCGGTGACGTGGCGGCCGTCAGTGATTATGTGCTGGAAGGGCCGCGCGTCGACGCCTACCTGAAGCCCGAGCAGCGCGAGCAACTTCGCATCCTCACCCGCACGTCCGGCGTGCCGACCCACCTGATCGCCGCCCGCGCGGGCCTCAGCGACGAGCTGAAGAACAAGGTAAAGGCCGCGCTGCTGAAGCTCGGCCAGGAACAGCCCGAGGTGCTGGCCGACGTGTACGGCGCGACCAAGTTCGCCGAGGTGAACGAGGACGAGCACGTCGGCAAGGTGATCGAGGCGATCGACCACGTCGGCTTGGCGATCGAAGGACTGGCGAAGTAAGTTGGCCTGTCAGTCATCGTGAGGTACTCCGAAGGATCTCCCCCCGCGTATTGGTACGTAGGACGGAAGAGATCCTTTGGAGTACCTCAGGATGACGATCACTTCCTCACCGGCACTGGCGGAGAGGGACCAGACGCAACATCCCATGACCATCGCCAACCACATCCGGCCCCACTTGGAACCGCCACCCGCGCGGCCCGCGAATGTTGCGCCGATGGCGGTCGTGCTGGATAACGTGCAGGTCGTCTACGCCGGCGGCATAGCCGCGCTGCGCGGCGTTACGCTCCACGTCGCGCGTGGCGAGCACATCTCCGTCCTTGGCGCATCGGGCAGTGGCAAGACCACGCTCATGGGCCTGCTGTCCCGTCGCGTCACCGCGACGCACGGCAACGTGCGCGTGGATGGCCAGGTCGCAACGATCCACCAAGACCTGCGTTTAGTGAAACAGCGGACCGCACTGCAGAACGTGCTGCATGGCTGCATGGGCCGGCACAACCTGCTGCGCACGCTGGTGCGCTTCCCCGCTGCCGAGCGGAAGCGGGCGACCGAGCTGCTGCGGCGCGTGGGACTGTCGCATCGATTGAACTCACCCGTCGGCCGGCTGAGCGGTGGTGAACAGCAGCGCGTCGCGATCGCGCGTGCGCTCATGCAGGACCCCGCGATCCTCGTGGCCGACGAACCGGTGGCGTCGCTCGATAACGCCAACGCGCGTTCGATCATGCGACTGCTGAGCGACCTACAGAAGGAACACGGCATCACGCTCGTCACGGTGCTGCACGACTGCACGCTCGCCGAGACGTTCGCCGACCGCATTATCGGCATCGAGGCGGGCAGGATCGTGCACGACGACGTCGCGTGCGACGGTCAACTGGAGGCGCGCGACAACGTAACTTCTGGGTTGCGCGGTTTTCGCCGGTTTGAGGCCTGCCGTGCATGCGAGTCGTTCGACTCGCTGTCTCCCCTGATCGCCGATGCCAAACCCACTGTCGTAAGCCGCGCCACACCGTGGCTCTGGGCGATCGCGGCGGTCATCACGCTGGCGGCATACGCGTGGGCAATCGCGGGGCTGGAGATGGGTGGCCGGGCGGCGCAGGGGTGGCTTGAGAACGTGACGGCGTTCGCGGGGCGCATGCTGCCCAAGTCGTGGGCGCAGTTCAGGCAGATCGACTGGTGGACGCTCTGGTCCGCGATGGTCGCCACGCTGCAGATGACGCTCGTCGGCACGACGCTGGCGGTGCTGATCTCCTGGCCACTTGCGGCGCTTGCGGCCCGCAACGTCGGGCCGGGCTGGTTGCGACCGATCACCCGCTTCGGCTTAAACGCGATCCGTAGCGTGCCGTCGATCCTCTGGGCGCTGCTGTTCGTCGCCGCCGTCGGCCTGGGGGCGTTCGCCGGTGTGCTGGCGCTGGTCGCTTATTCCATCGGCTACCTGACGAAGTTCTACTACGAAGCGTTCGAGGCGGTCGACCCCGGCGCCCCGGACGCGCTGAAGGAGATCGGCGCTGGTGGCCTGCAGCGCTTTCTGCACGCCGTCTGGCCCGCCGGCCGGGCCGCGGTGCTGTCGAGCAGTTTGTTCATGCTCGAGTACAACGTGCGAGCCGCCAGCGTGTTGGGCATCGTGGGCGCAGGTGGCATCGGCTACGAGCTGAAGCTGCACGTCGACTACGGCAACTTCCACGTCGTCGGCGCGATCCTGCTGATGTTGGTCGCGCTCGTGCTCGTGCTGGATGCAATCTCCAGCCGGCTCCGGGCAAAGTTGATGGCGTAGGGGAAGTGCCGTTGACCAACGGCAGGCTGTCGTTAATTGGTCATCGGTGCTTGAACATTCACTGATGGGAAGGCCGCGCATTTCGTAATCCTGAGCGGGTGTTAAAGAACAGTGCCGCGTCCGCTCCGACCCTGGCATGGACGCCAGAGCCCATGCGTGTCGTGGGGCCGGAAGATTCGATTTTGCGCCTGCGGCTTGGTCAGCGCAGCGCCCGCAAATGACATTTCCCGTTCCAGTCCACAGGCATGGGCTCTGGCGTCCATGCCACGTGAAAGGCAAACGCGAGCATGTTCCTTAACACCCTCTGAGGTACGCCGAAGGATCTCCCCCCGTATTCAAGCGTGGAACGGAAGAGATCCTTCGGAGTACCTCAGGATGACGAGTTACGCCGTTTACGTCAGTTCATTCGGGTTTGGTCATTGGTCATTCCTGAACCTCCCGCGGGACCAGAAGCGCCTCCCGTGCTATAACCCCCCTCCTATGTCTGAACGCACCGATGGACCCCTGGGCGACAGCCCGGCGATCCAGGCCCCGAAAGGGGCGCTATTTTCGATATTTCTCATTGTCCTGGTCGATTTTCTCGGCTTTGGGCTGATCATTCCGTTGTTGCCATTCTACGTGCCAGATTACGCCGAGAACCCGATGAAGGTCGCGCTGATCTTCTCGATCTACTCGGTCTGCCAGTTCGTCGGTGCGCCGATTTTGGGTTCGCTGTCCGACCGCTATGGCCGTCGACCGGTATTGATCTTTTCGCAGATCGGTAGCGCCGCGGGGTACGTGCTGCTGGGCGTGGCGTCGATGCCGGGATGGTTCGACCCGCAGACGCGGCTGATGCTGGTCTACCTGTCGCGCGTGATCGACGGCTTCACCGGTGGCAACGTCGCGACCGCGCAGGCCTACATCTCCGACGTCACCACATCGGAAAACCGCGCCAAAGGCATGGGCATGCTCGGGGCGGCGTTCGGGATCGGCTTTTGCCTTGGGCCCTTCCTCGGTGGCGTGCTGGGGGCATACAACGTCAGCTGGCCCGCCTACGCCGCCGCCCTGCTGGCAACGCTGGCGGCGGTCACCACGTTCTTCAAGCTGCCCGAATCGCACACCAACCGCTCGACCACGGCTCGCTCGCAACATTGGCTGAGCCCCAAGCGCGTCCTGCCCGTGTTGAAGAAGCCAATCGTCGGCCAACTGCTGTTGATCGCGTTCGTCTCGATGGCGGCGTTCGTGATCATGGAAGCGACCGTCGGCCTGTTCCTGGCCAAGATCTGGGAGATAGAGGACCAGAAGACCGCTGCCCGCTTGACCGGGTGGTTCTTCGGATACGTCGGCCTGATCATCGTGATCGTGCAAGGCGGCCTGATCGGTCGGTTGACGACGCGCTTCGGTGAGTGGCGGCTGGCGATCGCCGGTGCGCTGTTCGTCGCGGTTGGGATGGGGTTCTACATCAGCGCCGGTTGGTGGCCGACGATCTTGATGATCGCGCTCGCCGGCGCCACCAATGCGATCGGCCGCAGCTTACAGGGGCCGACGCTGTCGTCGCTCATCAGCAAGTACAGCGACCCGCGGGAACAGGGCGTGGTCTTCGGTTTGTACCACGGCCTGTCGAGCATGGCCCGCGTAATCGGCCCCTTATTGGCAGGCCTGACCTACCCCTACCTGCACAACACCGGCCAATACTGGACGGCCGGCTTCATCGTGCTGATCGTCGCAGCCTGGACGGTTATCGTCCGCGCCCAAGCCCACGCGCCGGCAGGCGACACGATCAACAACCAATCCGTCGCCCAAGCCGCGGTGGCGGAGATCGAGTGAGGTGAAGTTCGTTTTGAAACAGCTCACGCGTTTCCCGTCAGAACCTCCACTGTCATCGTGAGAGGGTGTTCAATATCACTGCCGAGACCGCCTTTACCGTGGCATGGGCGTCTCGCCCATGCGTGCAGTTGTGGCGAGCGGCTTCATTTGTTGGTGCCGGCGCGTCCGAAGCAAGTGGCATAAATAGCGCCTTCTGCCCTGCTGACATGCATGGGCGAGACGCCCATGCCACGGTCGGAACGAGCGCCGCCGTGTTATTTTATTAGCTATGAGGTACTCCGAAGGATCTCTTCCGTGTGCGCGTAGGTCGGCAGAGAACGCGAAGGTGCGAAGGCAGACGCGAAGATTGGCGAAGGGTGTTGCGCGATTCTTCTTCAACCGCGCACCGGGAGCGTAGAAGTGGATAGCGCGCTCTTTGACAACTGAATACGCGGTGCCGGTAGCGCTCACCGGCGGGCCTTGCGATCACCCGATGGTGCACAATGGTGCAAAATGGTGCACGGATTCACGTTTTCGCTTGCCCAAACTGCCGCCGCGACCAAGCGTCGTCCCTCTTCGTCGCGGTCCTTCGCATCCTCCTTCGCGCGTTCGCGTTCTCTTCCACGTCCGCCGTTGCGCCAGCGGCGATCAGTGAAAGTCGCGCGAGCGAACCTGATGCGGGGCGATCATCTGTTGCAGGTCGTGCATGCGTTTGACCATCACGTGGATCACCTGCCCCTGCCGTTGCACGTAACCGTCGGCCGCCACCATCTGGGCATGGCGGGCGGCGGGACGGTAGCGGTCGAAGATGTCGGGCTTGATGATCAGGTTGACGATGCCCGTCTCGTCCTCGATCGTCTCGAACACGATGCCCGCCGCCGTACCGGGGCGCTGGCGGATCAGCACGAGGCCGGCCACCTTCACCCACGTGCCCTGCCGTCGCTGGTTCAACTGCGCCGCGGTGATGATCTTTATCCGCGTTAGTTCAGCGCGCAGCAGGCCGACCGGGTGACCTTTCAGCGACAGGCCGATCGTGTGGTAATCGGTGCGGACCTCCTGCTCGAGCGGCATGGGTGGCAGGAACAGGGACAGCTGTTCGCCCGGCGCCAGCGCCGGTTGTACGCCGGGCAATGGGGCGCGATGTTCGGGCAGTGCCAGCGACGCCCACAGCGCTTGCCGTCGGCCGAGCGATAGCGACCCGAACGCATCCGCCTCCGACAATCGCTCGATCGCCGACACCGGCAGGTTCGTTCGCTCGTGAAACGCGTCGACCGACGCAAACGCGCCGCCGACGTCCCGCGCCTGCACGATCTGCTGCGCGTGGGCGACGCGGAACCCCCGCACCATGCGAAACCCCAACCGCACCACCGGTCCGCCTTGGCCCCACGTGCGTTTGTGATCCGCGTCGGCGGCGTAACCGACCGGCACGTCTTCCAGGGTGCAGTCCCAGTCGCTGTGGTTCACGTCGACCGGGCGCACCGTCACGCCGTGCTCGCGGGCGTCGCGCACGATCTGGGCGGGCGCGTAGAAGCCCATGGGCTGGCTGTTCAACAGCGCCGCGCAGAAGGCCGCCGGGTGGTAGCGCTTCAGCCAGCAACTGGCGTACACCAGCAGTGCGAAACTGGCCGAGTGGCTTTCCGGGAAGCCGTACTCGCCGAAGCCGCGCAGTTGGTTGAAGCACTGTTCGGCGTACTGTGGCGTGTAACCGTTGGCGACCATGCCGTCGACGATCTTCCGGCCGAACGTCTCCATCGCCCCGCCGCGCTTCCACGCCGCCATCGCCCGGCGAAAGCGGTCGGCCTCTTCGGCGCTGAAGCCCGCGCCCACCATGGCGACGCGCATCGCCTGTTCCTGGAACAACGGCACGCCGAGCGTTTTGCCCAGCACCTGTTCCAGCGCCTTGCTGGGATAAGTGACCTGCTCGTCGCCGTTGCGCCGGCGGAGGTAGGGGTGGACCATGTCGCCCTGAATGGGCCCCGGGCGCACGATCGCGACCTCGATCACCAGGTCGTAGAACTTGCGCGGGCGCAAGCGCGGCAGCATCGACATCTGCGCCCGGCTTTCGATCTGGAAGACGCCGACCGTGTCGGCGTCGCAGATCATGTCGTACACGTACGGATCCTCCGCGGGGATCGCGTACATCTCGATCGCGCGCGTGCCGGGCGCGCGGTAGCCGTTGATGATCGCCAGGCACTTGCTGATGCAGGTGAGCATGCCCAGCGCCAGGATGTCGACCTTCAGGATCTTCAGCGCGTCGATGTCGTCCTTGTCCCACTCGATCACGGTGCGGTCGGGCATGGTGGCGTTCTCGATCGGCACCATGTCGGCCAGCGTGCCGCGCGTCATCACCATGCCGCCCACGTGCTGCGACAGGTGCCGCGGGAACCCCAGCAGTTGGCCGCTGAGCGCGATCACGGTGGCGATCGTGCGGTCGTTGGGGTCGAGGCCGACCTCGCGCAACTTGTCGGGGGTGAGCGTGCCGCGGTCCCACCAGTCGAGGCGCTTGGCCATCTGGTCGACGGCGTCGGCGCCGAGGCCCATGGCCTTGCCAACGTCGCGCACCGCCGACCGCCCACGGTAGGTGATCACCTCCGCCGTCATCGCCGCCCGGTGTCGACCGTACTTTTCGTAGACGTACTGGATGACCTCCTCGCGCCGCTCGTGCTCCAGGTCGAGGTCGATGTCGGGGGGCTCGTCGCGGGCGGCGCTGACGAAGCGTTCGAACAGCACGTCGATCCGGCTGGGGTCGACCGCCGTCACCCCGATGCAGTAGCAGACCGCGCTGTTGGCCGCCGACCCGCGCCCCTGGCACAGGATGCCGCGGCTGCGCGCGTAGCGCACGAGGTCGTGGACGGTCAGGAAGTAGGCCTCGATCTTCAGCTGTTCGATCAGCACCAGCTCGTGCGCCACCTGCTGGCGCACCGAGCCGGGCACCCCATCCGGATACCGCTCGGCCGCCCCGGTCCAGGCCAGCTCGGCGAGGTAACCGATGGCTGTCCTGCCCGCGGGCACGACCTCGTCGGCGGGGTACTCGTAGCGCAGCTCGTCGAGCGAGAACGAGCACCGCTCAGCGACCTCCACCGACCGCCGCAACGCCAGTGGCAGGTCGCGGAACAGGTGGCGCATCTCCTCCGGCGACTTCAGGAACCGCTCGCCGTTGGGGAACAGGCGATAGCCCGCCTCCTCGATCGTGCAGCCGTGCCGCACGCAGGCCAGCATGTCCTGCAGCGGGCGGCGCGACTCGTCGTGATAGTGGACGCCGTTCGTCGCCAGCAACGGCACGTGACGCGCGCGGCCCAGCGACACCAGCTCGCGCAACCGCGGCTCGTCGCGTGAGCCGTACAGCTGCGAGACGACCAGCGACAGCCGGTCGTCGTCCCCGATTGCCTCGCACAGCTGATCGAGCGCATCGATGATCGCGTCGCGGTGCGCCGGTGGCGACTCGGGATCGATGCTGCCGGGGTCCAGCGCCATCGAGAGCCCGTCGGTGTGATTCAGCAGGTCCGCCAGGCGCAGATCGCACGTGCCCTTGGTCGCGCGGCGCTTGCCCAGCGTCAGCAGGCGACACAGGTTCGTGTACCCACCGCGATGCTCGGCGAACGCCAGCACGTCGGGCGCGTCGGTAAAGCGCAGCCGCACACCGACGCACAGCTTGAGCTTCGCCTGCTTGGCCGCCTCGTGCGCACGCACGATGCCGGCAAGGCTGTTGACGTCGGCAACGCCGATGCACGCGTACCCCAGCGCCGCGGCCTGGCCGATCAATTCGTCGGCGTGCGACGCGCCGCGCAGGAACGAGAAGTTCGTCACCACGTCCAGCTCCACGTACCCAGTCGGCGTCGCCGTTGCGTCGCGTGGCGATACGACTTGCCGTGGGCGAAGTTTTGCGTCGGGCTGTTCAGGCATGACGTGCGGTTCCCTCGTTCACTCGAACACCCCGTGCAGGAACCAGCGCCCGCTCTCGGCGACGCGGAACAGCCAGTAGCGGCCGCCAGCCTCGTCGATCGCGTCGAAGTAGTCGCGCGTCTTCCACCGCCCGCGCCACCACTGCCCGGCGATGCGCTCCGGCCCGCGCACGTGCGACAGGCGATGGACGTGACCGGCGTCGTCCGTGAACGCCACCGGCCACCCGTCGCGCCGGGTGGATGGCGTCACCGTTACCCGCACCTCGCGCGGGCTGGCGAACAGCCGCAACGGTCGCGCTGGCGCCGCGGGATGCGCCGGCCCCGCATCCGCCCTGGCCTTGGGGTTGGCAGCGATGTGACCGTGGCCCGCGAAGGCACGCTCGGGCGCGTGCGATGCCACCAGCGATACGCGCTCGACGTCCTGTGCCATCCGCGCGTCGAGCCGTTCGATCAACCGGTCCGATTCCCGCGCGACGCGCTCGTGCTCGCCACCGATCAGCGCCTCCTGCTCGCCGTGCAATCGCTCGGTGGTCGGCGCCGCCAGCCCGACGCTGAGGAAGCCGTCGTTCACCTTCACCGTCTCCAGCGTGCAGCGCAGCAGGTTCAGCAAATCGCCGCCGCTGCGCGACGGTCGCGTCAGCTCGATCGTCTTCTCGAGCGGCGGCAGGTAAGGCTGACCGATGCTCACCTGTAACCGCCGCGCGCCCAGCCCCTGCCGTGCCAGTTGCGCCGCGACGCGCCGCACCAGCTCGGCCAGCGCCATGTGCAGCGCCTCCAGGGATTCCACGACCCCTTCAAACTCCACGATCGCCCGCACCGGCGTGCGATGTTCAAGGTAGACCAGCGGCTCGGGCACCGCGCCCAGCGCCTGGTCGATGCGCTGCAGCAGCGCCGGCCCGAACCGCGCCCCGAGCGACGCCCGCGGCAACCGGCGAAGTGCGGTGACGCTGGCGATGCCGAGCGCGCGCAACGCGCTGGCCGTGCGCAAATCGAGTCGCAACGCTTCCGGCGGCAGTGGCGCCAGCGCGGCGTCGACCTCGCCAGCCTCCACGATTGCCAGCGCATGCGCCCCACCGAACGCCGCGATCGCCCAAGCCGCGCCGGGCGTCGGCGCGATCGCGACGCCGGCGCTGATCTGCAGGCGGCGCAGCGCCGCGGCGACGCGCGCGTGCACGTTGGCCACGCCACCGAACAGGCGTTCCAAGCCCGTCGCGTCCAGGAAGATCGTCGCGGGCGGGTCGATCGCGACCGACGGGCTGAATCGCACCAGCCAGCGGGCCAGCGCCTCCAGCGAGCGACCATCGCTGGCAGGGTCGACGGGCAGGTCGATCAGGTCGGCGCAGTGCGCGCGGGCCTCGGTCAGCATCATGCCCGGCCGGACGATCGGTGGCACGTCGGGGCTGACGTGGACGATCACGTGCCGCTGGGCGATCGTGTCGACGAGCGCCAGCGGTTTACGCCGTAGCTCGGGCCGTCGTCGGCAGAGCCGGTCGATCGGCCACCGTTTCAGGTATACGCAGAGCGTTCGCATCGTCACGGTCCACCTCCAGGAGAACGACCTCACCCACCCGTCCTCCGTGACCGTGCAGCAGTTCCACGCTCCATCGCTGAACGTCCCGATCCCCCACCGCCGGCCGCGCCAGCCACCGCGTGGCGGCGGCGTAAAACGCACCGGGCACGTGCGGTCGCATGAACACACCGATGCCACCCCCCCGCTCCGCCGCCAGTTGCAGGCGACGCGCCGCGACGCGCGACAGGCGCGCGCCTGGTGCCGCGATCGTCGCGCTAACGCCACGGCAGCGCAGGCACTCGGTCAGCGCCCACAGCTCGTCGATCAGCGTGCGCGGGCGCAGCACGATCAACCGCGACAAATCCACCCCCGCCGCCACCAGCGCCGGGGGATACAGCTCACGTGACGGATCGCTCCAGACCAGGCAGCCCCCCGCCTGCTGGGCCGCACGCGCCAACCGCACCGCCAGCAGCTTGGGCGTCGGCGCCAGCGCTGGCGACAACAACTCATGCACCGCCCCCCGGCGAAACTGCCCGGTGGGCGCCAGCCCGTCCCACCCCGCCAAACCCGTCCGAAACGCCCCCTGCTCCGGCGGCCCCTGCACCAGCGCATCCAGCGCGTGCCGCAACTGCGCACGGCTCACCACCACACCAAACTCCTTCCCAAAAGTTCGCATTATGTTAGGGTATTGATCCGGCCGCCCATCCGTCAATGATTTCCATATCAGATTGGTTTGTCTGTAGTTAAACCCGCGCGAGCTTCAACAGGCGATCTACGATGAGACCGCTTCCGCTGGGGTTAACAGCCATCAACCGATCAACTAATAGTGGTGGGTCGTCCGACAGAAAATTAAACAGCCGCATCAACAAATGCCGGGAACCCTGTTGCGCAGCAGATGACGCGCACCATCCGCCGAAGGACTCGCCCTTCTATGGCATCTCGGTCAAGTCCACAGAAATGATCGACACCGGTGAGACCGGCGACAAACGAAAAAGCCCTTTGACGATCGTCAAAGGGCTTCGTGCATCTTCAAAGTCGGGGCGACAAGATTTGAACTTGCGACCTCTTGACCCCCAGTCAAGCGCTCTAAACCAAGCTGAGCTACGCCCCGAACTGGCGAAACGAGAGCATATTCTATTTTGGAACGCGCGACAAGCCGAAGGCTAGCAATCGGCCCATCCTAGCGTGGAAGTGCGTTCCCCAGCGTCAGTTGGCGCTGGAGTTGGCACTGGCCCACTGGTCGTAATTCTGCATGGCCATGTCGAGCGTGATCGCCAGTTGCTCGCCGGTGCCCCCCTTGATGACGGCATTCTGGATCAGGCGTTGACGGTGCGATTCGCGCAGCTTCTGGAACTGCTGGCTCATCAACCGCTCGCGGATGCCGGCCTGCACGGCCATGTCGCCGAACGGCGTGACGGTGCCGTCCTGAATCGATTCGACCTTGGCGATGTAGAACGCCCCACCGTCGGCGATGACGTCGGTCACTTCGCCGGGCTTCGTGGCCCAGACAGCGTCCTCGACCTTCTCGTGGACGTAGCTGTCCTTCTTCATGTCCTTCAGCAAGCTGCCCGTGCGGCGTGCGATCGGGTCGTCGTTCGCCTCGGAGGCCGCCAGTTCGGCGAAATCTTCGGTAAGGGCGCGCTGGCGAATCTCACGCGCCCGCCGCTCGGCGGCGTCGCGGCCGCCGTGCTGCTTCGGGTCGATCTTGATCACGCGGAACGTCGCCTGGCCGAACTGCGTGTACAGGTTCGCGTTGCCGTCGTAGTACTGACGCATGTCGGCGGCGTTCACGCGGATCAGCGGCATCAGCTTGCGCCACGTGAAGACCTTCACGAGGTTCTGCTGGTACTGCTTGCGCACCTCTTCGTCGAACTCCAGCCCCTGCGAGCGGTAGTTCTCCAGCGCCTGCTGCACCGATCCGCCCGCCCGCGTGATCTCCTGCAGGCGCCACTGCATGGTCATCATGTCGGCGCTACGCTTTTCTTCCTCGTTCAGCCGACTCTCGGCCGCGGCGATTTCGAGTTCGTTCATCACCAGCGTGTCGATCTGCCGCTTGATCAATTCCCCGGCCGCCTTACGAAAGTCGTCGCGATCGAGCTTGCGCGCCTCGGCCGCCAATGCCGACTTCAACTGCTTGATCACCTGATCGGCGAAGATGGGGTTGCCGTTCACCTCGGCCACGACGAAGCCGACGACCTGGAAGCCTTCGTCTTCGTACTGCTGCGTCACAGGCGCTCCGCCATTCAACGACGTGGGACCCGTCGTCGCAGGCGCGGGCGCCGGAGTGGGAACCGGCGCGGGCTTGGGCGCCAAGATCAGCGGTTCAGCCGGCGTCGACTTTTCGGGCCGCCGGGGCGCGTCGTAATCGATCACGCCGGGCTTATCTAGCGGATGGTCCGGCGGATCGGCTGCTGGGTTTTGATTGGAATAGAACGACGACGGCGTCAGCGGCTGCGCCGAAGGGGTAGAACGGCACCCGCCCACCAGGGTGGTCGCACAGACGGCCGTCGCCAGCGTAACGCGCCATGAATCCATGCTCACCACGCTATCGTCCTCCCGCCACCGCGACAAGGCCGCACTTCTACGCCGCGTGCGGCGCGCTCAGCGCCTGGCAGATCTGTGCGGTCGCCTTGCTCTTGTTCAGCGTGTAGAAGTGAATGCCATCGACGCCGTTGGCGATCAGATCTTCACACTGGCGCGTCGCGTAATCCACGCCTGCGGAATAGACCGACTCCGCGTCCGCCTCCAGCGATTCCAGCTTCAACAGCAACGGCTGCGGGATCTTCGCGCCGCACATGCCCACGAATCGCTTGATCTGCGCCACGTTCCCGATCGGCATCAGCCCCGCGACGATCGGCACCTTAATGCCAACCGCCCGCGCGTTGTCGCGAAAGCGGTAGAAGTCGGCGTTGTCGAAGAACAGCTGGGTAACAATGAAGTTCCCGCCATTGTCGACCTTGCGCTTCAGCCATTCCATGTCGCGCGTGAGGTTCAAGCACTGCGGATGCCCCTCCGGATACCCCGCAACGCCAATCGAGAAGTCGTGCCGCTCGCGGACGAACTTCACCAATTGATCGGCATAGGCAAAGCCCCCTTCGGTCGCCACGAACTGCGACTGCCCCGCCGGTGGATCACCGCGCAGCGCCAGCACATTGCGAATGCCCGCGTTCCAGAGATCGTCCAGGATCGAACCGATCTCATCCTGTGTGTGTCCCACGCACGTCAGGTGGGCCATCGATCGAATGCCCGCATCGTTCTGGATCTTCTCGACGAGCTCAACCGTCTTCGCCCGCGTGCTGCCACCGGCCCCGTAGGTAACGGAGACGTAGCTCGGCTTCAGCGGCTTCAGGTCCTCAATCGTCTGATAGAGCGCGTTGAACCCCGCCTCGTTCTTCGGTGGGAAGAACTCGAACGAGATCGTCGGTTGACCCAGGCCCAGCAAGCTGTCGATGCGCATGTGAAATCCCTTTCCCGAACCGTCCTCTATTCTACATCACTTCCCTCGCTTGTCCATCCGTTTACCCGGATGAACGGATCGTTTGTTTCTGGCCCGTCCGTTGCCTACAATTTTCTCCTATGGCACTGGCATGGCAACAACCGTTACCGCCCATCTACAGCGAACTGTCCGACGCCGAACTGCGCCTGCGCATCGAGCAGGCCCGCGAGGCGCTCGGTTCGAAGTTGGTCATCCTCGGGCACCATTATCAGCAGGACGACATCGTCGACTTCGCCGACTTCACCGGCGACAGTTTCGAACTGTCCCGCAAGGCCGCCGACCAGACTGGCATCGACTACGTCGTCTTCGGTGGCGTGCACTTCATGGCCGAGTCTGCCGACATCCTGACGCCCGAACACGTGCGCGTCATCCTGCCCGACCTGGGTGCCGGTTGTTCCATGGCCGACATGGCCAACCTCCCCCAAACCGAGGAAGCCTGGGCGCAGCTGACCGAAACCTGCCCCGATCAACTGATCGTCCCCATCACCTACATGAACAGCAGCGCCGCCATCAAAGCCTTCGTCGGCGAACACGGTGGCGCCGTCTGCACCAGCAGCAATTGCCGCAACGTGCTCGAATGGGCCCTGCGCGGTGGGGCCAATTCCGCCGCCCTGAAGCCCGGCCAAAAGGTGAAGATCCTTTTCTTCCCCGACCAGCACCTGGGCCGCAACACCGCCTACGCCATGGGCTACCCGCTCGACCAGATGGTCGTCTGGGACCCCCGCCAAGACCTCGGCGGCAACGACGAACAGAAACTCATCGACGCCGACTTCGTCCTCTGGAAGGGCCACTGCTCCGTGCACGCGTTGTTCCGCCCGGAACACATCGACGCCGTCCGGCAGAACCATCCCGACATGAAGGTGATCGTCCACCCCGAGTGCAAGTGGGAGGTCGTCCAAAAGGCCGACATGGCCGGCAGCACCGCCTACATCGTCGACCAGGTCCGCAAGGCCCCGCCCGGCACCGAATGGGCCATCGGCACCGAGGTGCACCTCGTCAATCGCCTGAAAAACCAACACCCCGAGCAGAAGATCGTCGTGCTCTCCGACTGCCAGTGCCTCTGCACCACCATGTTCCGCATCGATCTGCCCCACGTCTGCTGGGTGTTGGAAAACCTGCTGGAAGGCCGCGTGGTAAACGAGGTGAAGGTGGACGCCCACACGCGCAAGTGGTCCTTGGTGGCCCTCGAGCGCATGCTGAGCATCAAGGGCACCGGCAACCCTTTAATGAAGCAGCAGCCCGCCGGCACGACGGTGGATTAGGTTGTGTCCGAGAACGCGCCTTGTTTGCCACAGGCGGCTTGCCCGCCCGTGTCCTGCTCTATCAGCCAAAAACACGGGCGGGCAAGCCGCCTGCTGCGGCACACTCTCTTAAGACGGAACGTAGTCGCGGGATACGATCGGGGAGGCGTCCCGTCTTGCGAGGCGGTCGGAACAGATCGTCTGGATTGCGGACAAAGCCTTGCGCTCGGCACTCCCCCTCCGCTTGTCCTACCCCGCCAGCAGTTTCATCGGCTCGGCCAACTCGACCCGACCGATCGCCCCGCTCACCTCATCACCCCGCCCCCGCCCTCACCCAAACGGCAGCACCACCGCCGTCACCCCCGCCCACGCCCCGCCATCGACGGCCACGATCCCATTGTCCGCCCCCGCCGTCAGCGTGACCGGCCCTGGCACCGGCGGCACCGATTGCGTCACCAGCCCGATGCGCACCGTCGCCGGCCCCTCGAGCGTTGCCCCGCCCGTGCCGATCAACCGGTCCAACATCGCCCCCGGATCGTTGACGATGATCGCCGCCCCATCGATCGCATCCACATCGATCGCCCTGCTGAACGTCAACGTCAACACCAGTTCCACGTCGCCGTCGTACACCGCCGACACGAGCGTCAACGGTTCCACCGGCGGCGCCGGCGGCGAAGCGGTCGTGTCCCGGCGCTTCCGATTGCGCTTGCGTTTCATAGGGACGAACGATTCCAGTCGCGACATGATGCACCTTTCCCAGGACGATATAGTTCAGTCAACCGCCCCGCGATTCCATATTTATAGAAAAAGAACGAGGGCGCGCTGCACCAGCCGCGCCGTTCGTCCTTCGTTTCACGGCCCTCAAAACACTAGGCCGCGATTTTCGGCGTCGTCACGTCCGACACGGTGGCGTTGCCGCCATTCATGCCGAGCTGGACGACGTAGTACGCCCAAGGGCCCATCGCCGTCGTGCGGACGGCCTGCACCTTGTAGGTCACGGTCGAACTACCCGCCGGCAACGTGTTGTCGACGAACTGCTTCGAACCGCTGCCACCGAGGTACACGTCCGGCCCACCGTCGATCGAGCGCCACACCTGATACATGACGCCGCGCGACCCGCGTGGATTGTTGTTGCATTTCCACTTCAGGTCGAGCGCGCCACCGTTCAGCGTGCACGAGAAGTCGATGGGCATGCCCGGCGCCGGCGCCGGTGACGGCGTCGCGCGCACGCTCAGGCCCAGCGTCGTCTTCTGCTCGTTCGTGACGGTCGGCGTCCCGTTGATCTTGTTGGTCAACGTGACGGCCATCGCCCGCAACGGGATCGCGCTGTCGTTGCGACCGACGATCGCTGCCGACGTGCGCGTGTTCGGGCTGTCGGCGACCGACCAAGCCGTCTGGTACGCCGCGTCCAACAACGCGTACGAGGCCGCATCGTCGGCCGTCAACCCGAACGCCGTGGGCGTCGCGGAAATCAACGCCGCAAAGTTGGCGCTTCCGGCACGCAGCGCTTCATACGTGCCCGTGTAAAAACTCTTGCTCATAAGAACCTCCCGTCTTCCCTCGCCCCGCGGTCACCCCGCGTGCGCTGGACGTGCCCCCGACCCTTAGCCACGGTGCGCGAGGGCATCGCCCTCGCCAAAATCCACCGCGCCAAGTGCGCCTCGGGCACACCCATTTCATCGAACGAAATGGCGCGTCGGTTTAGAGCGTGTTATGCACTTTCCAGCTCAGAAGCTGGCTTGGGTGCCACGGTTTGGTACGCCAAGCCGTGCCGGTACACGCAGACACGGCTTGGCGTACCAAACCGTGGCACCCAGCGTCGTCACGCCTGCGCTACTGGCCCCCAAAGTGCATAACACGCTCTAGACGCCCTGCTCAGATTGATGGTCCCACCCCACCCCACGGCGTCCAATAACTATAAATCGCCGTTCCTGACCCAGAAATGAAGTTTCCCCTTCCCCCAAACCCCGATCCGGACGCACCAAACTCGTTTTCGCGCACACCAAACCGATTTTCGCGCACACGAAATTCATTTTCGCGCACACAAAATTCATTTTCGCGCACACCAAACCGATTTTCGCGCACACGAAATTCATATTCGCGCACACCAAACCGATTTTCGCGCACACGAAATTCATATTCGCGCGCACCAAATCTGTTTTCGCGCACACGAAATCCTTTTTCGGGGAGGGAAAAGGTGACGGGGGAGGGAAAAGTTGACGCAGATCGATTACTCGGATTCGACGTGCGTCACCTTTGTTTTACCCATCGCCTGATTCTGACTGGACGCCGACAGCTTCTGCTCCGCCGCCAGGTGAGTCAGGAACACCCCGATCTCCCCGCCGCGCAGCTCGCGCGGGTGCCGCCAGTCGTCGCCCCGCTTGTGGAACCGCAGGAACCGATCGACCCACATCCAGTACACGTCGACCGTGTTTCCCGCCAACCGCTCCCTCGCCGCGACGCGAACGAACTGTTGATGCAGCTTCAT